>NZ_RCOE01000213.1:1359-1864 GCF_004321495.1 Pseudomonas sp. Sample_10 | reverse complement strand
ATGCCCTGTACGAATACCGCGGCCTGTTCTGGCGCCGTCCGTACCTGACCGCCGTACTGACCGTGATGATGCTCTCCCTGGCCGGTATTCCGCTGACCGCGGGCTTCATCGGCAAGTTCTACATCATCGCCACCGGTGTCGAATCCCATCAATGGTGGCTGGTCGGTTCCCTGGTATTGGGCAGCGCCATCGGCGTGTTCTACTACCTGCGTGTCATGGTCACCCTGTACCTGATCGAACCGAACCTGCGTCGCCACGATGCGCAACTGCACTGGGAACAGAAAGCAGGCGGCGTGATGCTGCTGGCCATCGCTCTGGTCGCGTTCTTCCTCGGCGTCTACCCACAACCGCTGCTGAACCTGGTTCAGCAATCGGGGCTGGTGGGTTGATCGCTTGAGCGACACTCGGTAGAAAACAGAAACGGCACCTTCGGGTGCCGTTTTTTCGTGGGGGGTTTAAAGACTGAAAAGTTTTCAGGCTTCGCTTTTGTGGCGAGGGAGCTTGC
>NZ_RCOE01000213.1:0-1349 GCF_004321495.1 Pseudomonas sp. Sample_10 | reverse complement strand
GGGGTTTAAAGACTGAAAAGTTTTCAGGCTTCGCTTTTGTGGCGAGGGAGCTTGCTCCCGCTGGACTGCGCAGCAGGCCCAATCCCATTAAATCCGGCGTACCTGATGAACTTCATTGGCCTGAAAATCTGGCGTCTGCTGCGCAGCCGAGCGGGAGCAAGCTCCCTCGCCACAGGTTATGTGTTCACACTGTAGGAGCCGGCTTGCTGGCGATAGCGCTGGGTCAGGCACCAACAAAAAAAACTGCACCTTCGGGTGCTGTTTTTGCGTTTGGGGTTTAAAGACTGAAAAGTTTTCAGGCTTCGCTTTTGTGGCGAGGGAGCTTGCTCCCGCTGGACTGCGCAGCAGGCCCAATCCCATTAAATCCGGCGTACCTGATGAACTTCATTGGCCTGAAAATCTGGCGTCTGCTGCGCAGCCGAGCGGGAGCAAGCTCCCTCGCCACAGGTTATGTGTTCACACTGTAGGAGCCGGCTTGCTGGCGATAGCGCTGGGTCAGGCACCAACAAAAAAAACGGCACCTTACGGTGCCGTTCGTCTTTCACAGTCCCACCAGTTTACTTACGCGCCGCCTCCCACGATTTCAGCAGTTCGGCGTAGCTCACGGTCTCGCCTTTCGGCTTCTCGTTTTCCAGTTTCGGTTTCGGAGCGCCCGGTTGGTCGAACCAGTATTGCGCGTCGCGCTCGGGGTTCATTTTCGGGGCGCAGGTGGCTTGGGCTTTCGAGCGTTCCAGGCGGGACATGATGGCGTCCTGATCCTTGGCCAGACCGTCGAGTGCCTGTTGCGGGGTTTTCTCGCCGCTGGCGGCTTCAGCAATGTGGCTCCACCACAACTGTGCGAGACGCGGATAGTCCGGCACGTTGGTTCCGGTCGGCGTCCATTGCACGCGGGCCGGGCTGCGATAGAACTCCACCAGACCGCCGAGTTTCGGTGCCAGATCGGTCATGGCCTGCGAGTTGATGTCCGACTCGCGGATCGGCGTCAGGCCGACGATGGTTTTCTTCAGAGAGACGGTTTTCGAAGTCACGAACTGCGCATACAGCCAGGCCGCCAGTTTTTGCTTCTCAGGCGTGGATTTCATGAACGTCCACGAACCCACGTCCTGATAGCCCAGCTTCATGCCCTCTTCCCAGTACGGTCCCCGTGGCGACGGCGCCATGCGCCATTTCGGCGTGCCATCGGCGTTCATCACCGCCAGACCCGGTTTGGTCATGTCGGCGGTAAATGCGGTGTACCAGAAAATCTGCTGGGCGATGTTGCCTTGGGATGGCACCGGCCCGGACTCGGAGAAGGTCATGCCCGCCGCTTCCGGTGGCGCGTACTTCTTCATCCAGTCCACGTATTTGGT
>NZ_RCOE01000057.1:0-1876 GCF_004321495.1 Pseudomonas sp. Sample_10 | reverse complement strand
AGGCTGGAATCGCCGCTGCACAGGATCACCAGCTCGGCGGGGGTTTGTCCAAGGTCGGCAATGTTGTCATCCGACACGAAACCGCCGGGCTGGGTCCTGAGCAGGTGCATGGCTTACACGCTGAGCGCGGCGCGCAATTGCGCTTCGAGCAGGCTGGCGTCCAGTGCCTGGCCGATCAGCACCAGACGAGTGACGCGTGGTTCCTCAAGGCTCCATTGACGATCGAAGTGCTTGTCAAAACGTGTGCCCACGCCCTGAATCAGCAGACGCATCGGTTTGTTCGGGATTGCAGCGAAGCCTTTGACACGCAGGATGCCGTGCTGGACCA
Source organism: Pseudomonas sp. Sample_10 (assembly GCF_004321495.1). Classification (NCBI taxonomy): domain Bacteria; kingdom Pseudomonadati; phylum Pseudomonadota; class Gammaproteobacteria; order Pseudomonadales; family Pseudomonadaceae; genus Pseudomonas; species Pseudomonas sp. Sample_10. The sequence goes on along the minus strand of NZ_RCOE01000057.1, from coordinate 1,548 downwards.
CCAGTTGGGTCAGCGCGTCCATCAGCAGGCTTTCGTCGGCTTGCGGCAGCTCGATGGAGATGGAATCGAAAGCATCGTGATCGTGATCGTCTTCGCCTTCATGGTGGTGATCATGATGGCTATGACGGCTGTCGATGTGCTCTTCAGAGCCGGCACCCAGGCCGATCAACACGTCCAGCGGCAAGCGCCCGCTGCTGGCTTCGATGACTTTTACCGCAGGCGGCAGTTCTTCGGCGACTTCCAGGCGCACGCGGGCCAGGTCTTCAGGGCTGATCAGGTCGGCCTTGTTGAGGATCACCAGGTCAGCGCTGGACAGTTGATCGGCGAACAGTTCGTGCAGTGGCGATTCGTGGTCCAGGTTTGGGTCGAGTTTGCGCTGGGCGTCGACCTGATCCGGGAATGCGGCGAAGGTGCCGGCGGCCACGGCCGGGCTGTCGACCACGGTGATCACCGCATCAACGGTGCAGGCACTGCGGATTTCCGGCCACTGGAAGGCTTGTACCAAAGGTTTTGGCAGGGCCAGGCCCGAGGTTTCGATAAGAATGTGATCGAGATCACCGCGCCGGGCAACCAGTTCGCGCATCACCGGGAAGAACTCTTCCTGAACGGTGCAGCACAGGCAGCCGTTGGCCAGCTCATAGACACGGCCACTGGCTTCTTCTTCGGTGCAACCGATTGAACACTGCTTGAGGATCTCGCCATCGATGCCCAGCTCACCGAATTCGTTGACGATCACTGCGATGCGGCGACCCTGAGCGTTGTCGAGCATGTGTCGCAGCAAGGTGGTTTTACCCGAGCCGAGGAAGCCGGTAACGATGGTGACGGGGAGTTTGGCCAGTGTTTTCATCGGATGCCCTTTGGCAAGGTGGCGGGCATACGGGACGAGAACCGGCAACGCCTGTGCGCGCCGGAAGCGTTCGCCACCGGATCACCCCGCCCGGTTCTAGTGAGAATCTGTATCGAGGCAGGTCTCCTGGCTGACGGTGTCCCAGTCGCTTGACTGGCGTTGGCTGCGCCTTCCCGCGGGCTCAGGACTTGAGCGTGCAGTGGCGTGGCAGCGAACATCACCGTTCACAGTTGCGGGGGCAGCCGCGGCATTGACCGCGTTCCCTTCTTAGCTTCGACAGACGCCGAAGAACCTCGAAAGCGCAAGGCTACGCATGGTATTGGGGCGGGTCAATGATCAAGCCGAATCGATCGTTCCCGCGCTTTGCGTCGATCGTTCCCACGCTCTGCGTGGGCATGCCTCAACGGACGCTCCGCGTTCGGCTGTGAAAGGGACGCAGAGCGTCCCGGGCTGCATTCCAACGCAGAGCGTGGGAACGATCAAACGAATGATCAACGCAGAGCGTGGGAACGATCAACTCAAACGAGAACCCTTGCCAATTGACGCCCAACCTCCGCCCATGCTCTCCTATGCATCTTGTTACGGGTGCCCTTCACAGGGTGAAACGGGAAACCGGTGAATCATGTGCTTTACTCCAAGCCATGTCAGTCCGGTGCTGCCCCCGCAACGGTAAGCGAGCGAAGCGTCAGATCCACTGTGCC
>NZ_RCOE01000275.1:0-9806 GCF_004321495.1 Pseudomonas sp. Sample_10 | reverse complement strand
GCTGCCCAGCGGGAGCAAGCTCCCTCGCCACAAAAGCTCTCTACTACAAAGGAATCAGCACTGTTGATGATCGTTCCCACGCTCTGCGTGGGAACGATCAGCTGAGGGGTTAGCGCTGTTTGAGACGGTCGATCACCACCGCCAGCAACAGGATCGAGCCGCGGATCACGTACTGGTAAAAGGTGTCGATGTTCTTCAGGTTCATCGCGTTCTCGATGATTGCCAGAATCAGCACCCCGGCGATCACATGCCGGATCATGCCAATCCCGCCGCTCAACGAAACCCCACCCAGCACACACGCAGAAATCACCGTGAGCTCGAAACCCTGGCCGATCATCGGCTGTCCGGAGGTCATGCGCGAGGCGAGGATCACCCCGGCCAACGCACCGATGACACCGTGCACGGCGAAGATGATGATCTTGGTCCGGTCAACGTTGACCCCGGCCAGCAGCGCCGCTTCCTGGTTCCCGCCGATGGCCATGGTATTGCGGCCATAGGTCGTGTAGTTGAGCAACCAGCCGAAGAACAGGAAGCAGACGATCGTGATCAGGATCGGCACCGGCACGCCGAACAGTTGGCCGTTACCAAAGACGAAGAACGACTCCTGGGAAACGCCCACCGCTTTGCCGTTGGCAAAGATGTACGCCAGGCCGCGGACGATCTGCATCGTTGCAAGCGTGGTGATCAACGCATTGACCCGCAGCTTGGCAATCACGATACCGTTGATCAGACCCACGATCAGGCCCATCACCAACGCCGCGCCGACGCCCAGCAACACGCTGTCGGTGTCGCGCATCACCACCGCCGCAACCACCCCGGCGCAGGCGATCACCGATCCCACCGACAGGTCGAAGTGCCCGGACGCCAGGCAATACAACATGGTGCACGCCGCGATCCCGGTCGTTGAAATCGCCAGCCCCAACCCGCGCATGTTCAGTGGCGAAAGAAAGTTGTCGATCAGCAAAGTGCAGAGCACGAAGATCCCTACGGCCGCCAGCAGCATCACCCAGTCATCGAGAAAGCGCCGCAAGTCCAGGGGTTTGCGCGCAGTCGGCAGGGTTTCGTTTTGGGTTGTCATCATAGTCACCTCTCAGTTCGCCACGCCGTCAGCGCGTTGGCGCGGCAAAGCCAGTTGCAGCAAGTTGGATTCATTGGCCTGTTCGCGGCTCAGTTCGCCACGCAGCGCGCCTTCGCACAGCACCAGGATGCGGTCGGAAATGCCCATCACTTCCATCAGGTCGCTGGACACCACGATCACCGAAATACCGTCCGCCGCCAGGTTATGGATGATCTGGTAGATCTCGGCTTTGGCGCCGATGTCGATGCCACGGGTCGGCTCGTCGAGCAGCAGGACTTTCATCGGCATCGACAGCCAGCGGCCGAGAATGGCCTTCTGTTGATTTCCGCCGGACAGGTACATGATTTTCTGTGCTGCGCTCGGCGTCTTCACTTTCAGCGCCTTGATCTGCTTGTCGGCATTGCCCTTTTCCCACAGGCCGCGCAACAGGCAACCGAAGGTGGAATGGGCGCCGCGTGCACTGATATTGATGTTCTCGGCAACACTGGAGAGCGGCATGATGCCCTCCTTCTTGCGGTCTTCGGGACACAGCAGAATCCCCGCCGAAATCGCGTCGCGGGGCGAGCGCAGTTTCAGCTCATGACCGCGCAACTCCAGGCGCCCTGCCGTGTTGCGTTCCAGGCCGCTGAGCATCCGGAACAGCTCCGTGCGCCCCGCCCCAACCAGGCCGAACAACCCGAGGATCTCGCCTTTGTGCGCTTCGAAGCTCACCGGTTCGCGCAGACCCGGGCCGAGCAGGCCGTCGACCTTCAACGCCACCGCGCCACGCGGGCGCGGGCGATAATCGTAGATGTCCTGGATGTCGCGACCGACCATGCACGTGACCAGGTGATCGTGGGTCAGCTCGCGCATGTCTTCGAAAGTACGCACGTAACGGCCGTCCTTGAACACCGTCACCGCGTTGCAGATACGGAACACTTCTTCCATGCGATGAGAAACGTAAAGCACCACTTTGCCTTCATCGCGCAGGCGGCCGATGATCGCCATCAAGCGATCGATCTCCCGCGCCGACAGGCTGCTGGTGGGTTCGTCAAAAGCTATGACATGGGCGCCACGGGACAGCGCCTTGGCGATTTCCACCAGTTGCCGCTGGCCAAGCGACAACCGCCCGACCTTCTGCTGCGGGTCGATTTCGTCGGCCAGGCCCTTGAGACAGGCCAATGCCTGCTGACGCAACGTGCTGCGATTGATCAGGCCGAAACTGGCCGGCAAATGTCCGAGAAACAGGTTTTCCGCCACGGTCATTTCCGGCACCAGGTGCAGCTCCTGGTGGATCACCGCGACGCCACTGCCGATGCTGTCGGCGGTGGATTTGAATGCCATCGTCTGCTCGCCGATCTGCAGATTGCCGCTGCTGGGGATGTAAGCGCCGCCGAGAATTTTAAGCAGCGTCGACTTGCCGGCGCCGTTCTCGCCCATCAAGGCGTGAACCTGCCCCGGATGAGCGACGAAGTTGATGTTGTCCAGCGCCTTCACCCCGGGAAAGGTCTTGCCGATCCCGTTGAAGCGCAAGCTGCCGCCTGCATTGTGTTGTATTTGTGTTTGCGCGTGCATAGCCCACCTCTTCACACAGAACGGGCGGCCCCGTTGCCGAGGCCGCCGATGAAATCAACCAGCCTTCAATTCCACAGGCCGATCTTTTCCAGTTCCTGCTTGAAGTTGTCGCGGGTGATCAGCGTTACGTCGTCCATCGCCGTGTATTTCGGCGGCTCTTTGCCGGTGGTGACCCACTCGTACATCATGCTGGCGGTGTTGTAGCCTTCGATGTGCGGGCTCGGCAGCATCGAACCGAAGAAGCCGCTGTTGGGCTTTTTCAGTTCGCCGATGGCGTCGGTGCCATTGATGCCGATGCCGATCACGTTCGCTGCGGTAAAGCCGGCGGCTTCCGTGGCACGCACGCCGCCGAGCACGGTGTTGTCGTTCATGCCACCGATGATCAGGTTTTTCGCCGCGCCCGGCAGTTTCACCAGCGCCGAGTTGGTAGCGTCCATGCTGCCCGGTACGTCGAGGGTTTTCAGGGCGGCGAACAGGATATGGTCTTTTGGCATGCCGGCATCTTCCAACGCCTTGACCGAACCGTCGGTGCGTTTCTTGCCGGTGTCGAGTTCGTTGTAGGTGTTGATTACCGCGTAGGTGTCTTTCCATTCCCAGCCGCGTTTTTTCGCCTCGGTGGCCATGGCGCTGCCCTGCTTCTGGCCAACTTCAAAGGCGGCCATGCCGAGGTACGGCACCTCTTCCATGAACTTGCCGCTGGCATCGACAAAGCGGTCATCCACAGCAATCACTTTCAGGCCGTTGAGCTTGGCCTTGGCCATGATTGCAGGACCGAGTGACACATCCGGCGGGCAGATCACGAAACCCTTGGCGCCGTTGGCCGCCAGGCTGTCGATGGCCGACAGGGTTTTCTCGCCGTCCGGCACGGCGATTTTGATCAGGGTAAAGCCCTTGTCCTTGCCGGCCTTTTCGGCAAACGCCCATTCCGTCTGGAACCAGGGCTCTTCCGCTTGCTTGACCAGAAATCCGATTTTCACCTCTTCAGCCGCCAGCAGCGTGCTGCTCAGGCTGACCGCCGAAACCGCCAGGGCGGCACAGCACAGGGTTCGGATGGCATGACGACGATTCATAAGCTGACTCCTTGTTATTTTTCTTGAGCGTTCTTTGAAAGCCATAAGGCGGTGTAGCCGTACTACTAATAGTCATATCGTATGATGATTGGATTTCAGGCGTAATTTTCCACCTCAATCCGTTCATTCAGTCGTGGTACATCACCGAGCGACCACCATCGATGGTGATGCAGGATGCGTTGATGAACGGCGCTTCATCACTGGCCAGGAATACAGCCGTCATGGCCACTTCTTGCGGCTGGCCGATGCGCTTGGGCGGATGCAATTCCAAAGCGCGCTGACGCTCAGCGCGTGGATCGGCAAAACCGTTCCAGTAGTCGACGTTCAATTGAGTCTCGATGTAGCCCGGGGCGATGGCGTTGATCCGGATACCTTTGGGTGCGTATTCGATCCCCAGGGCACGGGTCAGGCCGAGCAAGCCGTGCTTGGCCACCGGATAGGGAAAACAGCCCGGAATGATATGAGAAGAATGAGTGGACGCGATGTTGATGATGCTGCCGACGCCTTGCTCGATCATCTGCGGCAATACAGCCTTGCAGCCGAACCAGGCGCCATCGAGATCAATGGCGAAGCAGCGGCGCCAGTCCTCTTCGGTCATTTCCAGAGGGTCACGAAACACGTTGACCCCGGCACAGTTGACCAGCACGTCGATCCGACCGTGACGTTCTACAGCCAGTCTGGCCATGGCATGCAGATCTTGCTGTTGCGAAACGTCGGCCTTGATCGCCAGCACATCAGCCCCTTGGCCTCGCCAATACGCGGCGACTGCTTCGACTTTCCCGGCCTGGATATCGCTGATGATCAGCTTGGCCTGTTGCGACGCAAAAGACCCAACAATCGCCTCGCCGATGCCCTGGGCGGCGCCGGTCAGCAGCACTACCTTGTTTTTCAGACGCTCGCCCTTGGGCGGAGTGGGCGCCGCCGGTAAAGAAAGGGGTTCAGCCATGGATCGCTGCATCACTTCACCTGTTTTGTTTTTTTAAGTGTGAGTGCGTGTAACTGATGGAGCCGACTATAAACCCGGCCCGCAGATAATCTCAATATATATATTTGCATCCCATATTTAGGGATTTATCCCGAGAACCGAGTACACAGCTTTCCTGGCACGTCCACCCGAATCGCTAAAACCGCCCCATCCAGCGGGTGACCGAGCGGGCTCGCGGCACTGGTGATGTACAGGGTTTTCAGATCGGCATCGCCGAACACACAACTGGTCGGACGGCTGACAGGCAATTCGATTATCCGATCGACTTTGCCGTCCGGCGTCAGCCTGAGCAGGCAGCTGCCGTCCCAGCGGGCGTTCCAGATAAATCCCTCGGTATCCATCGCCGAGCCGTCCGGGCCGCCGCGTGCATGAGGGCCGAACCAGGGTTGCGCGGGCTCAAGATTGCCGTCGGTGCGGATGAAGTGCCGATACAACGTGCCGTCCAGGCTGTCGCCGAAATACACGGTGGTCGCGTCATCGCTCCACAGCAGCGTGTTGGGAATGCCTGATCCGCGCAGCAACGGCGTCACCCGCGCATCGCTATCGATACGGAACAACCCGCCCGAGCGGCGCTCGATGGGCAAGTCTTCGCCCTGTTCGCCGATGTTGTTTTGCATGGTGCCAAGCCAGAGCCGACCCTGAGCATCGCAGCGGGCTTCGTTGGCGCGGTTGCCCGGTTGCGGATCGGCAACGCACAACAGCGTCAGCCGCGGCTCGAGCCCTGGGGAATCAAGATCAAGGCGGTACACGCCGCTGCTCAACGTCACCAGAGCATCACCGCTTTCACAGGGGATAAACGCAGAAACATGCTCCGGCATCTGCCAGATCTGCACATTCGCGCCGATCAGCCGCAACGCTTGCTTGCCGGCGATATCCACCCAGTACAACGCCTGGGTCGGCGCATCCCAGAAGGGGCCTTCGCCCAGCTGTGCCCGGTGTTCGGTGACCGCGGTCAACGTCATGAAACCTCCTGCATTGTTATTGTTTTTATCCGTGGTGCTTTTTGTCAGCCCGCTTTTTTATCGGCCATGACTTGCGGGTAATAGCGCTTGATCGCCAGGTCGGCGTTATCGATCAGGGTCATGCAAGCCCAGACGCCCCGCGCGGCATCCCGGGCGGCGATGGCATCGGCCATGTCTTTATGAATGGGCAAGGTGCGGCGCAGTTCGTCGGGGTCGGCAGCGGACACTTCGAAACACACCGCCAATAGCGCACCGAGGGCCGGGATCATTTGTTCAATGAATTGGTTGTGGCTGGCGGCAAGAATACACTCATGGAATATCTGATCCGCGCGGTTGTAATCGACACCGCTTTCCACCGCCCTTTCCAGCGCGTTGTAGGCCAGCAGCACGGCTTTAACCTGCTCGGCATTCGCCCGCTCGCAAGCCCAGCGCACGGCCATGGGCTCGATGGTGCGACGCAGGTCGAGCAAGTCATCGACGAAGTTTTCCGGCAATCCGCTGCGTGACAACCAGCCTACGACTTGTGGATCGAAGAGATTCCAGCGCCGCACCGGCAACACCCGCGTGCCGACTTTCGGCCCGACTTCGAGCATGCCCTTGGCAACCAGAGTCTTGATGGCTTCGCGAATGACGGTGCGGCTGACCCCGAGCTGCTCGCCGAGATCGGCTTCGACCTTGAGCGTTTCCCCGGGTTTGATCTGCCCGGTCGCGATCCAGCAACCCAGCCAATCGACCGTCGACGCATGAAAGCTGCTGGACATGGACACCTCAAAGCCGTTCGCAATGGATGTCCACGCTAATCATCATATGATTGGCTGTCAATTCGATTTTTTGAACACACACCCCCCAGTAGGAGCGAACCTGCTCGCGATGGCGATGTAACAAGCAACCAGGATGTTGAATGTCACGACCTCATCGCGAGCAGGCTCGCTCCTACAGGGTTTTGCGTCAGGGCTCGAGGCCAATGGGGAAGAACTCGCCGCCGCTCCAAACACCCAGCCAACGCTGCCCGTCCAGTTCACGGCTCACCGCCAGTTCCACCAATTGATAGAACACATTGCGATGGATCAGCGCTTCGAGATTGGTGCGCACATGCACATAGGGCGCGGGTTCTTGTGTGAGCGGATCAATCACCACGCGAATCGGGTGTTCAGCACCGGCTTCGGTGGTTTCGTCGACATTGGTGGTGAAGCGCAAAACCTGCTGTTCACCCTCGCCTTCCACGTCCACGGCAATCGCCACAAACGGCGCGTCATCGACTTTAATGCCGACCTTTTCAACCGGGGTAATCAGAAAGTAATCATCGCCGTCGCGGCGAATGATCGTGGAGAACAGCTTGACCATCGGCTTGCGTCCAATCGGCGTGCCCAGGTAGTACCAGGTACCGTCCCGGGCGATGCGCATATCGATATCGCCGCAGAAGTCAGGATTCCACAAGTGGACCGGTGGCAAGCCTTTGGTCTTGGGGATTTGCCCCAACAGGTCGTTGGCTTTTTGCGGGCCACTCATGGCGTTCTCCTTGAAATTACTGATCGCTGAGGCCCAACAGGCCACGAGCATATTGCTCCAGCGGCGGGCCCATCAGGTCTTCGGGTTTTTCGTCGTGGAACGTCAGCAAACCGCCACGACTCTTGATACGTGCAGTATCAATCAAATACTGGGTGCTGGTCTCGATCAACATGATTTGAATCACGCCGGTATCGACGCCAAGGCGATCCACGGCTTCCTGATCCAGCCACTCATCGGAGTTGCCGATGCGGTCATCGGATTTGGCGAATCGCGTGTAAAGCAGATAATGCGCACCCAGGGCACGGGCTTCGCTCATCGCCTGATCGAGGCCTTCCGGCACGCGCGCGCGGCGCACCATCGGAAAGTATTCGATGAAGCCGTCGAAGGCGACTTCGGCGATCACGTTTGGCCGAGGGTACACGGCACTGCCCGGCGGCACGAACGCGCCCTGAGCGATGTAGACGAACGAGTCCGGCTGAATGCGCAGGTTGTTCACGCGGCGGCTGTCGCTGTGATCCAGCAGGCCTGCATCGCTCATATGGTAGCGAGTCCCTTCGGCCATATCGCTGACGTTCATGCAGCCACCGAGCGCCAAAACGGCCAGCAGCAAAACCAGGCTACGCATCCTATCCTCCAGAGGCCGGTGACGGAAAACCGGCGAATGGCCGTGGGATGCAGATTTTGCGCCATTCCTTGCGATCACGGATATTTCCGGATTGATCATGTGGCGAGGGAGCTTGCTCCCGCTCGGCTGCGCAGCAGTCGTAAATACTGAGGAATACTGTGTATTTGATCATTTAGGGCTGCTTCGCACCCCAGCGGGAGCAAGCTCCCTCGCCACAGGGATCAATCAGCCGCCGATAATCTTCATGACGGTAGCGCCACCTGAGAACGCCACCTCCTGCTTGTCCCCAAGGGCTTTCACCAGCAATCGCTGCAAGGCCGGCAACGCCTGATGGCGCGGCTTGTCCAGCAGATCGCCGACATAGTGGCGATTGCTCGACGACAGGCAGCCATGCAGCCATCCTGTGGAGGAAAGACGCAAGCGCGAACAAGTCCGACAGAACGGCACGCTTTCATTGGCGATCACGCCGAAATGCCCAAGCCCGGGAATCTCGTAGCGCACCGCCGTCGCATCCACCGGCGCATCGGCCTGCAAATATTCATAACGCTCGCCGATCAGACTCAGCAATTGCTGCAGGCTGACGAACTGTTGCAGAAAGCCATTGGAGTCGCTGGCCAGGTGGCCCATGCGCATCAACTCGATGAAGCGCAGCTCATAACCCCGCTCCAGGCAATAATCGAGCAACGGCATCACCTGATCGAGGTTCTGCCCGCGCAGCGGCACCATGTTCACCTTGATCTTCATGCCGGCCTTGCGTGCCTGATCCATGCCGTCTAGCACGGTAGCCAGGTCGCCGCCACGGGCAATGCTGCGGAAGGCGCTGGCGTCGAGGGTATCGAGGGAAACGTTGATGCGCCGAATACCTGCATCCACCAACAGCGGCAGTTTCTTCGCCAGCAACTGACCATTGGTGGTCAGGCTGATGTCTTGCAGGCCCATCTGCCCGACCGCATTCATGAAGGTTTCGAGTTTGGGGCTGACCAGCGGTTCGCCACCGGTGATGCGCAAACGCTCGATGCCGGCCGCTTCGATCAGATAGGCCACACCACGCGCCATGGCCTCTGCCGACAGTTCATCCTGCGCAGCCACCAACCGCTTGCCATTGGGCACGCAGTAGGTACAGGCGTAATTGCAGGCTGATGTCAGGCTGACTCGCAAATTGCGAAAACGCCTGCCTTGACGGTCAACGATCATGGCCACTCCGGCGAAAGGATATTCGGATTGCTAAAACTTGACTCACAAATCAAGTTTTAGCAAGTCCTATGCCTGAGTATATTCCTGCGGTACTGCCTCATGTAGCGAAATCATGGGGCAATAAGGCTGCTGAATGGCTCAGCTGCTCGGGGTGTCGGTGTCGCGCTTGCGCTTGTTGCCCATGCGCACACCGATGTCCATCAGGAACTGGAAGAACCCTTCCTGATCTTCCAGCACATTGCTCCAGAACGGCGAGTGATACAGCGCTACCGCGCCGTGCACCAACGCCCAGGACGCGCAGTAATGGAAGTACGGCGGCACGTCTTCGAGCTTGCCTTCGCTGATCCGGCCCTTGATCAACAGGGTCAGTCGTTCGAAGTTCGAGGCACGGATCTTGTGCAGCTCCTCGATCATCTCCGGGACCTGGTTGCCCTTGACCACCTTTTCTTCCAGGCGATCGAACAAGCGATAACGTTGCGGATCGCGCATGCGGAATTCGAAGTAGGCCCGCGACAGGGCTTCCTTGTCCTTATCGACATCGGCGGAATGCAACAACTCGTTCAAATCGCGCTCGTAATCGAGCATCAGGCGCAGATAGATCTCGGCCTTGGATTTGAAGTGCTTGTAGATCGTGCCTTTGCCGATACCGACGGCATCAGCAATCATCTCGACGGTGACACTGTCTTCACCTTGTTCGAGGAACAGCTTGAGCGCGGTATCGAGAATTTCTTGCTCGCGGCGACGAAACTCACGGACCTTACGAGGTTCTTTATGCATAAGAAAAGGTCTGTAGGGGTCAAAATTCGAAGCCGCGTATTATGCCTAACTT
>NZ_RCOE01000177.1:0-75489 GCF_004321495.1 Pseudomonas sp. Sample_10 | reverse complement strand
CCCGGACCTGCGTGACGAAGTACTGGCCAAGCTGGAGGCTGCACAATGAGTGCTCTGGATTTTCTGGTTGAACTGGGCACCGAAGAACTGCCACCCAAGGCCCTGAACACCTTGGCCGAGGCGTTCCTCGCCGGTATCGACAAGGGCTTGCAAGCTGCCGGCCTGAACTACGAGACCAAAACCGTTTACGCCGCGCCACGTCGCCTGGCGGTGCTGATCACCTCGCTGGCCACCCAGCAGCCGGATCGCAGCATCAACCTCGATGGCCCGCCACGTCAGGCCGCATTCGATGCCGAAGGCAACCCGACCCAGGCAGCACTGGGTTTTGCCAAGAAGTGTGGCGTCGACCTGAGCGAAATCGATCAGAGCGGCCCGAAACTGCGTTACAGCCAAAGCATCGCCGGCAAGCCGACCGCGAGCCTGCTGCCGACCATCGTCGAAGATTCCCTGAACGACCTGCCGATCCCGAAACGCATGCGTTGGGGCGCGCGCAAGGAAGAATTCGTTCGTCCGACCCAATGGCTGGTGATGCTGCTCGGTGACCAGGTCATCGATTGCACCATCCTCGCCCAGAAGGCCGGTCGCGACTCTCGCGGTCACCGCTTCCATCACCCGCAAAGCGTGCGCATCGGTTCGCCGTCCAGCTACCTGGCCGACCTGCGTGCCGCCTACGTGCTGGCCGACGCCAACGAGCGTCGCGAGATCATCAGCAAGCGCACCGAAGAGCTGGCCACCCGCCAGGAAGGCACGGCAATCGTTCCGCCGGCCCTGCTCGATGAAGTGACCGCGCTGGTCGAATGGCCGGTGCCGCTGGTGTGCTCGTTCGAAGAGCGCTTCCTCGATGTGCCGCAAGAAGCGCTGATTACCACCATGCAGGACAACCAGAAGTACTTCTGCCTGCTGGATGCCGACGGCAAGTTGCTGCCTCGTTTCATTACCGTGGCCAACATCGAAAGCAAGGATCCGCAGCAGATCATCGCCGGTAACGAGAAAGTGGTTCGCCCACGCCTGACCGACGCCGAGTTCTTCTTCAAGCAAGACAAGAAGCAGAAACTCGAAGACTTCAACCTGCGCCTGCAGAACGTGGTGTTCCAGGAAAAGCTCGGCAGCGTCTACGACAAGGCCGAACGTGTTTCCAAACTCGCCGCTTACATCGCAGCTCGCATTGGCGGCAACGCCTCCTGGGCTGCCCGTGCAGGCCTGCTGTCGAAGTGTGACCTTGCTACCGAAATGGTCGGCGAGTTCCCGGAGATGCAAGGTGTCGCCGGTTACTACTACGCCCTCAACGACGGCGAGCCGCAAGACGTCGCACTGGCGCTGAACGAGCAATACATGCCGCGCGGTGCCGGCGCTGAATTGCCGTCCACACTGACCGGTGCGGCCGTGGCGATTGCCGACAAGCTCGACACGCTGGTGGGCATTTTCGGTATCGGCATGCTGCCAACAGGCAGCAAAGACCCGTACGCACTGCGCCGTGCTGCGCTGGGCGTGCTGCGTATCCTGATCGAGAAAAAACTCGATCTGGACCTGAACGACGCCGTGGCTTTCGCCGTGACCGCGTTCGGTGCCAAGGTCAAGGCTGCCGGTCTGAACGATTCGGTGCTGGAGTTCATCTTCGATCGCTTGCGTGCACGTTACGAAGACGAAGGCGTCGATGTCGCAACCTATCTGTCGGTACGCGCCCTGAAGCCGGGTTCTGCCCTGGACTTCGATCAGCGTGTGCAAGCCGTGCAGGCCTTCCGTCAATTGCCGGAAGCCGCGGCCCTGGCGGCGGTGAACAAGCGTGTGTCGAACTTGCTGAGCAAGGTCGAAGGCTCCGTTCCTACCGTGGTGGAAGCCAAGTACTTCGACAACGCCAACGAGTTCTCCCTGTACTCGGCGATCCAGCAGGCAGACCAGGCTGTCCAGCCGATGGCTGCGGCCCGTCAGTACAGCGAATCGCTGGCACGTCTGGCGGCGTTGCGTGAGCCGGTGGATGCGTTCTTCGAAGCCGTGATGGTCAACGCTGACGACGCCAACGTGCGCGCCAACCGTTACGCATTGCTGGCGCGCCTGCGCGGCTTGTTCCTCGGCGTTGCCGATATTTCGCTGCTGGGCTGAGGGGCTGCTGTTGAAACTGCTGATTCTCGATCGCGACGGAGTGATCAATTACGACTCCGACGCTTACATCAAGTCGGTGCAGGAGTGGATTCCACTTCCCGGTTCGATCGAAGCCATTGCGCAGTTGAGCAAGGCCGGCTGGACGGTAGCGGTTGCTACCAACCAGTCCGGCATCGCTCGCGGCTATTACGACATCGCCACCCTGGATGCCATGCACGAGCGCTTGCGCTCGCTGGTGGCGGAACAGGGCGGTGAAGTCGGCCTGATCGTCTACTGCCCGCACGGGCCGGACGAAGGCTGCGATTGCCGCAAGCCAAAACCCGGGATGCTCAAAAGCATCGCCGCACATTACAACGTATCGCTGACCAATCTCTGGTTCGTCGGCGATAGTCTCGGTGACCTGGAAGCCGCCAAAGCCGTCGATTCACAGCCAGTTTTGGTAAAGACCGGGAAAGGCGCAAAGACGCAGGGCTTGACCCTTCCGGTAGGCACATTGATTTTTGACGATCTGGCGGCGATTGCCGCAGAACTTATCCACAATTAGAGTGCTTCTGATATTTCCTGATAAAGGATTGGTCAGGAGTGCGATTTATACAGGCGGGTATTGCCCGCAACGGTAAACGTCACCATGTCGATATTGCAGGCCATCAGAACCTTTCTCTTTTACCTGCTGCTGGGCACCAGCTCTCTGCTGTGGTGCAGCCTGAGTTTTTTTATCGCGCCCTTTTTGCCGTTCAAGGCGCGTTATCGCTTCATCAACGTTTATTGGTGCCGCTGCGCCTTGTGGTTGAGCAAGGTATTCCTGGGCATTCGTTACGAAGTGAAGGGCGCACACAACGTGCCGGATCGTCCCTGCGTAATTCAATCGAATCACCAGAGCACTTGGGAGACGTTTTTTCTCTCCGCTTATTTCTCGCCACTGAGCCAGGTACTCAAGCGTGAGCTGCTCTATGTGCCATTTTTCGGTTGGGCCATGGCCATGTTGCGTCCGATTGCCATCGACCGCGACAACCCGAAAGCCGCCCTCAAGCACGTGGCCAAGAAGGGCGACGAACTGCTCAAGGACAACGTCTGGGTACTGATCTTCCCTGAAGGCACACGCGTTCCCTACGGCACCATCGGCAAGTTCTCCCGGGGCGGGACTGCGTTGGCGGTCAACGCCGACCTGCCGGTGCTGCCGGTTGCGCACAATGCCGGCAAGTTCTGGCCGAAAGCCGGTTGGGCGAAGAAGCCCGGCGTGATTACCGTGATCATCGGCGAACCAATGTATGCCGAAGGCAGCGGGCCACGCGCCATTGCTGATTTGAACGATCGGGTGCAGGCCTGGAACGAGCAAATGCAAAGGGAAATGGGCTCACTTCCGCCGGCGCCAAATGCACCGGTTTCCACGGACTCGGTCGCTGTCTGAAATTCTGTGGATAAGCTGTGCACCGTTTTTCTCAAACGCCTACCGAATATTAAGTAACTTTCTGATTTCATTACATATTTTATAAAATGATAAAAATCATCAAACCGTGCATAAGTATTTTGCGGACGCAAAAAAACCGGCTGATATAGCCGGTTTTTTTATACCCGCGAAATCCCATGGTATTCACTCTTCCAACAAGGGGAAATCAAGCCGGAAACAGGTGCCTTCGCCAACCACGCTGGAGCATTCGATTCGCCCCCCATGTCGATCCACCACCGCCTTTACCATCGACAACCCCAACCCCACGCCGTCGGTACCCTGGGCAGAAGAGAAACGCCGATATTGACTGAATAGTTCGGGCAACTCCCTGGCGGCAATACCTTTGCCCTGATCGACGAGTTCACAGGTCAACCAGTCGCCGCTGTGCCTGACCTGCAAACTGACTCGCGTTCCCGCTGCACTGTATTTGATCGCATTCTCCAAGAGATTGAACAGCGCCCGAGTCAACAAAGCCTGATCCGCCATGAGCAGACTTTCCTGAGCGGCATCCTCGACCTGGTGCACCAGCTGGATCTGTTTCTGTTGCGCAAGGGGCAATGCCTGATCGAACACATCCAGCACCAGCATGGCAAATAAGCTGGGCTGGAAGTGATAGGCATCGGACTCAGCCCTGGCCAATTGAACGAATCCGTCCGTCAGATCCAGGGCTCGACGCACCTGAAGCTCAATCTGATCGAACAGTTGCGTGTCGCCGCCTACCTGATGACGATGCACATCCAGCAGCGCAAGAATGGCCGAGTGAGGCGCGCGCAAATCGTGGGACAGAAAACGCAACATGACAGTCCGTTGCTCTTGCGCTTCGCGCTCAATACTCAGGTCAGTCAAGCTCCAGAGCCAACCGACGGGCGTTTCGACGTCTGTCGGTAACAAAGCAGCGCGTTCCAGGCGCAAGCTGCGTTCTCTGACGTCACGGAACTCCAACATCGGCAGTGTGGATAATTGCGAGGCGGGGCCATGGTTCACCCCGGGGTAACCGAGCTGTACCAACTGTTCAATGACTCCTTCCCCCACCAAACTGCCGCCAAATAGATCGCGGGCTTTGCGGTTACCGAGCAATATTTGCCCGTTAGGGTCACTGATCAACGTGGCTACAGGCAAATATTCCAGTCCATCAGCGATGAAACGGTGGGTATCGCGGGTCCGGCTCATGGCTTGTTCAAGCGCCATCACTTGCTTCTGCAAGCGATCCCCGCTCGGAAACTGTGTGCGGCGGCGTTCCGGAAATACTTTGGGTTCGCTGTCCAGTCGCGCCAGCTCCCAACCAAAATACCTCAACACCACACTGAGCCGCCGCCAGTTCCAGATCAAATAAGCCAGTAGCATGCTCAGCAGCGCGGGGGTCGGGGACCACCATTTGCTCAACTCCGCGAGACCGGCGCTGGTCAGCAGCGTACTGAGCATGCCAATCAACGTCAGCCAGAGCGCCAGGCGCGGGCGCCACAGCAACAGAGCGAGAACACAGGCCACCAGGCACACTGACAGAAGCGCGCTTAGGGCCGGTGATGAATCGTTCAGATTAATCTGCAGGCGATAGGACAACAGTGCAGTCAGCGGCAGGAGCACTAGACTGACCCACAACCACTCGCGCACCAATTGCCGAAATAATCGCTCAACCTGGCTTGGCTCACGGCTTTCCAGAAGACGAGGGCTATTCATGGGAAAAAGGGCAGGGCGGGGTGAATGGTTTCATAGATCTCCGATCTGACAACGTAGACCCAAGAATCATAGCGGACGTCGACACACGGCGGACCCCGAACTTCAACTGCCCCTGACAAGGAACCACCGCCTATGCGTGTCGCGATATTGGACGATGAGCCGGCCGAACTGCGCCGGGTCGAACAAACCCTGGAGCAGGTGGCGGACGGCGGCGAGCAACCCTGGTCACTCCACAGCTTCGAACGCGGTGAAGACCTGGTGCGACAACTACGCCGAGAAACCTTTGACCTGCTGATCCTCGACTGGCAATTACCCGATATCACCGGCTTGATGGTGCTGCGCTGGACTCGTGAACACATGGAAACACCACCGGCCGCCATCATGCTTACCAGTCGTGACGCAGAGAACGATATCGTCCAGGCCCTGAATGCCGGTGCCGACGATTACCTCAGCAAACCGTTTCGTCCCAATGAACTGAAAGCCCGGGTAGGCGCGGTTCTGCGTCGACACAGCCAGCAACGAGCAGCCACAGACGGCTTGAGCTTCAATGATCTGGTGTTCGATGATGCAGAACTGACCGTCACGCGTGATGGCAAATCGATCGTCATGACCGAGCGCGAATACCGTCTGGCGCACTGCCTGTTCAGCAACCTGGGGCGACCGCTGTCGCGGGACTACCTTTACGAACGCTTTTGGCCCCATGAAGAAATGTCCTCATCGCGCCCTCTGGATACGCACATCTATCGCCTGCGCAACAAACTTGGCCTGACGGCTGATCGTGGCTGGCAGTTGCTGACGATTTACGGGTATGGCTATCGACTGGAGAGTGTTTCGCCGGCGAGTGAGTGAGTCGCGAATAATAAAAAAGGCCAACGCAATGCGTTGGCCTTTTTGTTGGCGCCGACCGGGATCAGAAGTCCAGGTTGGAAACCGCCAGGGCGTTGCTTTCGATGAAGTCACGACGGGGTTCGACCGCATCACCCATCAGGGTGTTGAAGATCTGGTCCGCGCCAATGGCGTCTTCGATGGTCACTTTCAGCATGCGGCGCGAGCCTGGATCCATGGTGGTTTCCCACAGCTGATCCGGGTTCATCTCCCCCAGCCCCTTGTATCGCTGGATGGTGTGGCGCTTGGTACTTTCGGCCATCAGCCATTCAAGGGCTTCCTTGAACTCGGTGACCTGCTTCTTGCGTTCGCCACGCTGGATGTACGCGCCGTCGTCCAGCAGCGTGCTCAGCTGAGCACCGAGGGAGACAACGGTTTTGTAGTCGTTGCTTCCGAAGAAGTCGCGGTTGAAGGTGACGTAATTCGACAGGCCGTGAGAGATCAGTTCGACCTCTGGCAGCCAGACGTTACGTTCACGGTCCTCACGCAGGCTGGCCTTGTACACCAGGCCCGACTTCTCGACGGTGCGCAGACGCACTTCGTACTGAGCCAGCCAATCCTGCATCGCTGCGTGATCGGACAGTTGCTCCAGACTCACCGCAGGCAGGTAGATGAAGTGCTCGGTCAGCTCCTGCGGATACAGGCGCGACAAACGCTTGAGGGTCTTCATTACCAGACGGAAGTCATTCACCAGACGCTCAAGGGCTTCACCGGAGATACCCGGGGCCTCTTCGTTCAGGTGCAGGCTCGCATCTTCCAGGGCCGACTGCGTCATGTACTCTTCCATGGCGTCGTCGTCTTTGATGTATTGCTCTTGCTTGCCTTTCTTGACCTTGTACAGCGGTGGCTGGGCGATGTAGATGTAGCCACGCTCGATCAGCTCCGGCAGCTGACGGAAGAAGAACGTCAACAGCAGGGTACGGATGTGCGAACCGTCGACGTCAGCATCGGTCATGATGATGATGTTGTGATAACGCAGCTTGTCGATGTTGTACTCTTCGCGACCGATGCCGCAGCCGAGCGCGGTGATCAAGGTGCCTACTTCCTGGGAAGAGATCATCTTGTCGAAACGGGCTTTCTCGACGTTCAGGATCTTGCCCTTGAGGGGCAGAATGGCCTGGGTCTTGCGGTTACGTCCCTGCTTGGCCGAGCCGCCAGCAGAGTCACCTTCCACGAGGTACAGTTCGGAAAGGGCAGGGTCTTTTTCCTGGCAGTCCGCCAGTTTGCCCGGCAGGCCGGCGATGTCCAGCGCACCTTTGCGACGGGTCATCTCACGAGCCTTGCGCGCCGCTTCACGGGCACGGGCGGCGTCGATCATCTTGCCGACAACCAGTTTGGCTTCGTTCGGGTTTTCCAGGAGGAAGTCCGAGAAGTACTTGCCCATTTCCTGTTCGACCGCAGTCTTCACTTCGGAAGACACCAGCTTGTCTTTGGTCTGGGAACTGAATTTCGGATCCGGCACCTTCACCGAAATGATCGCAGTCAGACCTTCCCGGGCGTCATCACCGGTTGTGGCGACTTTGTGCTTCTTCGCCAGGCCTTCTGCTTCAATGTAGGTGTTCAGGTTACGCGTCAGTGCGGAACGGAAACCCACCAGGTGAGTACCGCCATCACGCTGCGGAATGTTGTTGGTGAAGCACAACAGGTTCTCGTTGAAGCTGTCGTTCCACTGCAGGGCGATTTCCACGCCGATGCCGTCTTCACGCTGGATGTTGAAGTGGAACACTTGGTTGACCGGGGTCTTGTTGGTGTTCAGGTATTCAACGAACGCGCGCAGTCCACCTTCATACTTGAACAGCTCTTCCTTGCCGCTGCGCTCATCCTTGAGGACGATACCGACACCGGAGTTGAGGAAGGACAGCTCACGGATCCGCTTGGCCAGGATGTCCCAGCTGAAGTGGATGTTCTTGAAGGTTTCGCTGGAAGCCTTGAAATGAATCTGGGTGCCGGTGGTTTCGCTGTCGCCGACGATCTTCATCGGTTCTTGCGGAACGCCGTGAACGTAAGTCTGTTCCCAGATCTTGCCACTGCGGCGCACGGTCAGAACCAGCTGTTCAGACAGTGCGTTTACCACGGACACACCTACACCGTGCAAGCCGCCGGATACTTTGTAGGAGTTGTCGTCAAACTTACCGCCGGCGTGCAGCACGGTCATGATGACCTCGGCTGCGGAAACGCCTTCTTCTTTGTGCACGTCTACCGGAATACCACGGCCGTTGTCGCGAACGGTGATGGATTCATCCGGGTGGATAATGATGCTGATGTCGTCGCAGTGGCCGGCGAGCGCTTCGTCGATCGAGTTGTCGACCACCTCGAACACCATGTGGTGCAGGCCGCTACCATCGTCGGTGTCGCCAATGTACATACCGGGACGTTTGCGTACGGCATCCAGGCCTTTCAGCACTTTAATGCTCGTTGAGTCGTACGTATTTTCTTCGCTCAATGCCTTCACTCCCGATGGTCGTGGGTCTGGGTGATACGGCCCTGTTCCACGTGGAACAGAGCGACTGGCGTTTCCGTCTGCCAGCCTTCCCTCAATAATTCGTGATCTACACAGGTGATGAACACCTGGCAGCGTAAGTCTTCCAACAAGCGGCAAAGCGCACGGCGATGCTGCTCGTCCAGTTCGGACGGCAAGTCATCCACCAGATAAATACACTGACCGCGTCGTGCCTGGCTCACCAAGTGCCCTTGAGCAATCCGCAAGGCACAGACCACCAACTTCTGCTGTCCACGAGACAAGATATCTGCGGCATTATGTGCGCCCAATCTGAGACGCAAATCAGCACGTTGTGGTCCGGCCTGGGTATGACCGATTTGCTGGTCCCGTTGCAGGGATCCGGCGAGCACAGTGCTCAGCTCACGGTCCTTATCCCAACCTCGGTAATAGCTGAGCGTTAAGCCCTCAAGCTCAACCAGTTCGCTCAAGGTCTGTTCAAAGACCGGTTTCAAGGCTTTGATGTAGGCGCGGCGGTATTCATCGATTTCAGCACTGGCCTGACACAGTTCCCTGTCCCAAACCGCTTGCGAAACGGCGTCAAGTGTACCATGCCGCAGCCAGGAGTTTCTCTGGCGCAGCGCCTTCTGCAAGCGTTGCCATGTCGACATGAATCGGGGTTCCACGTGGAACACACCCCAATCGAGAAACTGCCGACGAATCTTCGGTGCCCCTTCAAGCAAGCGAAAACTGTCCGGGTTGATCAACTGCAAAGGCAGGATTTCGGCCAACTGCGCGGCACTGCGCGCGTTCTGCCCATCAATGCGGATCTGGAATTCACCCTGACGATCCCGCGAGATGCCCAAGGCGCTCTGCCCACCCTCGGCAAGTTCGACCTGTCCGAAGACAGTGCACGCCAATTGCTCATACTGAATGACCGGCAACAGCCGGGTACTGCGAAACGAACGCGCAAGCCCCAGCAGGTGAATGGCTTCCAGCACACTGGTTTTGCCGCTGCCGTTGGCGCCGTAAAGAATATTGATTCGGGGGGAGGGGGAGAAGGTCACCGGGTGCAAATTGCGCACCGCGGTGACCGAGACGCGACTTAAGGACATCTAGCTTCTGCTGAACATGATTACAGACGCATCGGCATGACGACGTAAGCCGAATCGTCGTTGTCAGACTCTTGTACCAGCGCACTGCTGTTGGAGTCAGACAGGATCAAACGAACCTGCTCGGTGGTCATCACGCCCAGTACGTCGAGCAGATAGCTAACGTTGAAGCCGATTTCCAGGGAGCCACCGTTGTACTCGACGCCAACCTCTTCTTCCGCTTCTTCCTGCTCCGGGTTGTTCGCCTGGATTTTCAGCTGACCGTTGGCCAGTTGCAGACGGATACCGCGGTACTTTTCGTTGGACAGAATCGCCGTGCGGCTGAAAGCTTCACGCAGTGCCTGACGGTCACCGAGCACCACCTTGTCGCCGCCCTTGGGCAATACACGTTCGTAATCCGGGAATTTACCGTCGACCAGTTTCGAGGTGAATGTGAACTCGCCGGTGGTGGCGCGAATGTGGTGCTGGCCCAGGACGATGCTGACGATACCGTCCGGCTCGGTCAGCAAACGTGCGAGCTCAAGGATACCTTTGCGCGGCACGATAACCTGGTGACGGTCCGGTTGACCGATATCGGCCTGCATCGAGCACATCGCCAGACGGTGACCATCGGTAGCCACGGCGCGAATGATGCCGGCCGAAACCTCCAGCAGCATGCCATTAAGGTAATAACGCACGTCCTGTTGAGCCATGGCGAAACTGGTGCGCTCAATCAGGCGGCGCAGTTTGCTTTGCTCCAGGCTGCAGGTCAGCGAGCCAGGGCCTTCCTCGACAGTCGGGAAATCGTTGGCCGGCAGGGTCGACAGCGTAAAGCGGCTGCGCCCGGCCTTCACCACGAGCTTCTGTTCGTCGACCTTGATGTCGATCAGCGCGTCGTTTGGCAGGCTTTTGCAGATATCCATCAGTTTGCGCGCAGGCACAGTGATGGAGCCGGTTTCAGCAGGCTCTTCGAGTTGCACACGACCGACCAGCTCGACTTCCAGGTCGGTACCGGTCAGCGACAATTGCTGGCCTTCGACAACCAGCAGCACGTTGGAGAGCACCGGCAAGGTCTGTCGGCGCTCGACGACGCCTGCGACCAGTTGCAGGGGTTTCAACAGGGCTTCGCGTTGAATGGTGAAATGCATGGTCTAGTCCCTTGCCTTAATAGCTGCGCTGGTGTTCATCAAGTGGTCAGTGTACGCAGCAGGTTCTTGTAGTCCTCGCGGATGTCCGCGTCGGATTCCTTAAGTTCGTTGATCTTGCGACACGCGTGCAAAACCGTCGTGTGGTCACGACCGCCAAACACATCGCCGATTTCCGGCAGGCTGTGGTTAGTCAGTTCCTTGGACAACGCCATGGCAACCTGGCGCGGCCGGGCGACCGAACGCGAACGGCGTTTGGACAGCAGATCGGAAATCTTGATCTTGTAGTACTCGGCGACGGTGCGCTGAATGTTATCCACAGAGACCAGTTTGTCTTGCAGCGCCAACAAGTCTTTCAGGGATTCGCGAATCAGCTCGATGGTGATGTCGCGGCCCATGAAGTGCGAGTGGGCGATCACGCGTTTGAGCGCGCCTTCCAGCTCGCGGACGTTGGAGCGAATACGCTGGGCGATGAAGAACGCCGCGTCATGAGGCAATTCGACTTTGGCCTGGTCGGCCTTCTTCATCAGGATCGCCACTCGGGTTTCGAGTTCCGGCGGCTCGACGGCAACCGTCAGGCCCCAGCCGAAGCGGGATTTCAGGCGTTCTTCAAGGCCTTCGATTTCTTTCGGGTAGCGGTCACTGGTGAGAATGACCTGCTGGCCGCCTTCAAGCAGGGCGTTGAAGGTGTGGAAAAACTCTTCCTGGGAGCGCTCTTTGCGCGCAAAGAACTGAATGTCATCGATCAGCAAAGCGTCCACCGAACGGTAGAACCGCTTGAACTCGTTGATGGCATTGAGCTGCAGAGCCTTGACCATGTCCGCGACGAAGCGCTCGGAATGCAGGTACACAACCTTGGCATTCGGGTTCTTCTTTAATAGGTGGTTACCCACGGCATGCATCAAGTGGGTTTTACCCAGACCTACGCCGCCATACAGGAACAACGGGTTGTAACCGTGTTTAGGGTTGTCCGCCACTTGCCAGGCCGCAGCCCGGGCCAGTTGGTTGGACTTGCCCTCAACGAAATTCTCGAAGGTAAAAGTGCGGTTCAGATAGCTGGTGTGCTTGAGCGCGCCTTCCACCTGCACGGTGCGCTGTTCGGAACGAACCGGAGCCTGTTGCGAACTGGCGCCTGCCATCGGATCGAAGCTGTCACGGGAAGGCTCTTCCTCAGTGACTTCGGCGACTTTTTGCGTCGCACGCTTGGTCGGCGCTGGAGCCGGGGGCTGCGTACTGGCCGGGGCAGATGCAGCCTGAGCCTGGGACGCGGCCGCCGCCAGCGGTGCATTCGGTGCTGCACGCGGCGCCGAACTGCGCTTGCTGCCTATTAATAAGGAAAGCGCTGGCGCCATACCGTTGCCGTGCTCATCCAGTAATTCCAGGACGCGGCCAAGGTACTTTTCGTTGACCCAGTCCAGGACAAAGCGATTGGGTGCATAGACACGCAACTCGTCGCCTTCGGCTTCGACCTGTAGTGGACGGATCCAAGTGTTGAATTGTTGGGCAGGCAGCTCATCGCGCAGAAGCTCCACGCACTGCTGCCAAAGTTCCACTGACACGGATATCCCCTAAGTTGAAAGCCGGTGAGGCAAAAACAAGCGGCCATTGTACGCGACCAGACGTCGACTTATCCACACGTAGGTGCTCCCTCGAACAAGAAGAATCAGCCATTTATACGCAAAAAAGACGACCAATGGTCTGTGCATAAGCTCTGTGGATAACCTGGCCTGAGCTCATTGCACAACTGGGGGTGAAACTCTGTGGGTAACCCGCCTGTGGATAAAGTAGCCTTTCACACACAGGTTATCCGACAGTGCAGCACAGGCTGAACACGGTTTTCCACTGTAGTTGTCATCCTCTGTACATCACGGAAAACAAGGTCCTCATTCAGTTATCCACAGATAACCGCGTCCTAAGCTTTTATAAGCTTTACAGAAAAGCTTTAAATACTCTCCTTCTTTATTTTTATGTTTAGCGTTGGATTCGTACCCGCCAAACCCCTGGAGATCTATTTATAAGGAAACGCTGGTTGGAAATTGACCTGAAGGCTTGCTTTCTCTAGAATCCCCGGTCTCTTAAAACGGGGGCCATTCCGGCCCGTTGTGGACGAACCAGGTAACACGACAATGAAACGTACTTTCCAACCAAGCACTATCAAACGCGCTCGTACCCACGGTTTCCGTGCTCGCATGGCTACCAAGAACGGTCGTGCCGTACTGTCGCGTCGCCGCGCCAAAGGTCGTGCGCGTCTGGCAGTTTGATAAGCCGGCACTGGAGGTGAGTCAGGACTTCAGTCGGGAAAAGCGTCTGCTTACACCCCGGCATTTCAAGGCAGTCTTTGACTCCCCTACCGGCAAGGTTCCGGGGAAAAATCTCCTGCTCCTTGCGCGCAACAACGATCTTGATCACCCCCGTCTCGGGTTGGTTATCGGGAAAAAGAGCGTAAAGCTCTCCGTCGAGCGCAATCGCCTCAAACGTCTGATGCGCGAATCGTTTCGCCTCAACCAGGATTCACTGGTCGGCTGGGACATCGTTATCGTCGCGCGCAAAGGTTTGGGTGACGTAGAAAACCCCGAATTGATTCAGCATTTCGGCAAACTCTGGAAGCGTCTGGCACGCAGCACGCCGGTACCAGCAGTCAAAACCGAAACTGTAGGGGTAGACAGTCCCGATGCGTAAACTGGCACTCGTTCCGATCCAGTTTTATCGCTATGCCATTAGTCCCCTGATGGCCAGTCACTGTCGTTTCTACCCCAGTTGTTCCTGCTACGCGTATGAAGCCATAGAAAATCATGGCCTTCTGCGCGGTGGCTGGCTGACCTTTCGTCGTTTAGGTCGCTGTCATCCGTGGAATCCCGGTGGTTATGACCCGGTTCCACCTATCCCTACCTCCCGTTCTTCTTCGATGGCCGAGTAATCATGGATATCAAACGCACGATCCTGATCGTCGCCCTGGCAATCGTGTCCTACGTTATGGTTCTTAAATGGAACCAGGACTATGGCCAGGCTGCCCTGCCGACTCAGAATGTTGCTTCCAGCACGACCGCACCGGGCCTCCCGGATACGGCAACTGGCAAAAAAGCGTCAGTCAGTGATGACATTCCACACGCCGCAAACGATACCAGCGCACCTGCCGAAACTCCGGTAGCCGCAAGCACCGACCTCATCCAGATCAAAACGGATGTGCTCGATCTGGCCATCGATCCACAAGGTGGTGATGTCGCGCAGCTGAAATTGCCGCTGTATCCACGTCGCCAGGACCATCCGGAAATTCCTTTCCAGCTGTTCGATAACGGCAACGAGCGCACTTATCTGGCGCAAAGTGGCCTGATCGGCAGTAATGGTCCGGACGCAAGTCCTGCCGGTCGTCCGGTTTACTCTTCCGAGAAGAAGATTTATCAACTGGCTGACGGTCAGGACCAATTGGTCGTGGACCTGAAGTTCAGCAAGGACGGCGTCAATTACATCAAGCGTTTCACCTTGAAACGTGGCCTGTACGACGTGACCGTTTCCTACTTGATCGATAACCAGAGCGCTCAACCCTGGTCCGGTGCAATGTTCGCGCAATTGAAGCGTGATGCCAGTTCCGATCCTTCTTCCAGCACCGCCACGGGCACCGCGACTTATCTGGGCGCCGCCCTGTGGACAAGTAACGAGCCGTACAAGAAAGTGTCGATGAGCGACATGGACAAGGCTCAGCTGAAAGAAACCGTCAACGGTGGTTGGGTTGCATGGTTGCAACATTACTTCGTGACCGCATGGATTCCGGCGAAGGGCGAAAACAACATCGTCCAGACCCGTAAAGACAGCAAAGGCAATTACATCATCGGTTACACCGGTCCTTCACTGACCGTTGCTCCGGGTGCCAAGGCTGAAACCAGCGCCACGCTGTATGCCGGCCCGAAAAGCCAGGCTGTGCTGAAAGAGTTGTCCCCAGGCCTGGAGCTGACTGTCGACTACGGCATTCTCTGGTTTATCGCTCAACCGATCTTCTGGTTGCTGCAACATATCCACGCCATTGTGGGTAACTGGGGCTGGTCAATCATCTTCCTGACCATGCTGATCAAAGGGATTTTCTTCCCGCTGTCGGCTGCCAGTTACAAATCCATGGCGCGCATGCGTGCAGTGGCACCGAAACTGGCTGCGCTGAAAGAGCAACATGGCGATGACCGGCAGAAAATGTCGCAAGCCATGATGGAGCTGTACAAGAAAGAGAAGATCAATCCACTGGGCGGCTGCTTGCCGATCCTCGTGCAGATGCCGGTCTTCCTTTCGCTGTACTGGGTTCTGCTGGAAAGCGTGGAGATGCGCCAGGCGCCGTTCATGCTGTGGATCACTGACCTGTCGATCAAGGATCCGTTCTTCATTCTGCCGATCATCATGGGTGCAACCATGTTCATCCAGCAGCAGCTGAACCCGACGCCTCCGGATCCGATGCAGGCGAAGGTGATGAAAATGATGCCAATCATCTTCACCTTCTTCTTCCTGTGGTTCCCGGCCGGTCTCGTGCTGTACTGGGTAGTGAACAACGTATTGTCGATTGCCCAACAGTGGTACATCACGCGTAAGATCGAAGCGGCTAGCAAAAAAGCCGAGGCGTAACTTGCTCTGTGGATAATCACTCAAAACGCCCCCTAGTGGGGCGTTTTGCTATCTGTCACTTTTGTCTGGATACTGGTTCATGAACGCTCCTCGTGAAACCATCGCCGCCGTCGCTACTGCCCAGGGTCGAGGCGGGGTTGGCATCGTTCGTATTTCCGGGCCATTGGCGAGTGTTGCCGCCAAGGCCTTCTGTGGTCGCGATTTGAAACCGCGATTCGCTCATTACGGTCCGTTTCTCAGTGAAAACGACGAGGTACTGGACCAAGGAATCGCTCTGTATTTTCCGGGACCGAATTCCTTCACGGGTGAAGATGTCCTGGAACTCCAGGGACATGGCGGGCCGATTGTTCTGGATATGCTGCTGCAGCGGTGTGTGCAACTGGGTTGCCGCCTGGCTCGACCAGGCGAATTCAGCGAGCGCGCATTCCTCAATGACAAACTCGATCTGGCGCAGGCTGAAGCCATCGCCGACTTGATTGAAGCCAGTTCTGCACAGGCCGCCCGAAATGCTCTGCGTTCCTTGCAAGGTGCTTTTTCCACACGTGTGCATAACCTCACCGAGCAGCTGATCAGCCTGCGGATTTATGTCGAAGCCGCCATCGACTTCCCCGAAGAAGAAATCGACTTCCTCGCTGATGGCCACGTTCTGAGCATGCTCGATAAAGTCCGTGAAGAGTTATCCACCGTTGTGCGCGAAGCCGGACAAGGTGCGTTGTTGCGCGATGGCATGACGGTAGTGATTGCCGGCCGACCAAATGCCGGTAAATCCAGCCTGCTCAACGCGTTGGCCGGCCGGGAAGCTGCAATCGTCACCGAGATCGCCGGCACCACCCGGGACGTTCTTCGCGAACATATCCACATCGATGGGATGCCGTTGCATGTGGTCGACACCGCTGGCTTGCGAGATACCGATGATCATGTGGAAAAGATTGGCGTTGAACGGGCATTGAAAGCCATTGGCGAAGCCGATCGCGTATTGCTGGTGGTGGATGCGACGGCCCCGGAAGCGCTGGATCCCTTCGCTTTGTGGCCGGAATTCCTCGAGACCCGGCCAGACCCGGCAAAGGTTACGTTGATCCGCAACAAGGCGGATCTGACCGGCGAAGCCATTGCGCTGGAAGTCAGTGAAGATGGGCATGTCACCATCAGCCTGAGTGCAAAAACCGCTGGCAATGGCCTGGAGCTTCTTCGCGATCATCTCAAGGCATGCATGGGTTATGAACAGACGTCGGAAAGCAGTTTCAGTGCCCGCAGACGCCATCTTGAGGCGCTGGGTCATGCCAGTGCCGCGCTCGAACACGGCCGCGCACAGCTGACGCTGGCGGGGGCGGGTGAACTGCTCGCCGAAGATTTGCGTCAGGCCCAGCAATCCTTGGGGGAAATCACTGGCGCGTTCAGTTCCGATGACCTGTTGGGTCGCATCTTCTCCAGTTTTTGCATCGGCAAGTAACTCCCCTCGTTGTCCACAGACAGGCCATCCGCGCCTGTCTTTTTTTTCCTTTTCATTGCCTATCGATGAGTGCTGAGCGGTTTTTCTGACTGCTTGTGCGGAATTTGCGTGTCTGTCTTTTACTTTTGGCAGCCTTTTCTGTGGATTAAGCCCTGTGAATAACAGCGGCTAAGGGCAGTTGATAACAGGGCCTGAAAACTGAAGAAAAACCCCTCTGTGGATAACAGGCACTTTAATCCACAGGCTTACACCGGTTATCCAAGGGCCTCCCTGGCACATGACCACAGGGTTTTGAATCGCTGTACATATTGATAATAAAGGCCTGTAGCAATCTATCCACAGAAACCTCGGTCAGTAGAAATAAACATAAAAACAAAGATTTAATAAATTTCTCTCTTTTTAATTTCTATAACCGCGACTTCTCCACAGCTGGTTAAATTTTGTGCAAAGGGTTCTTTAGGAAGGGCGAAGTCCCTATACTTGTCGACCAGGTGCAAAAACCTGAGCTCAAACTATTCCTGAATTACCTACTTAAGCAGGCACGAGGTGCGTGGTGGATTTCCCTTCCCGTTTTGAAGTGATCGTCATCGGCGGCGGTCATGCCGGTACCGAGGCAGCACTGGCCTCAGCACGTATGGGGGTCAAAACCCTGTTGCTGACGCATAACGTGGAAACCCTCGGTGCCATGAGTTGCAATCCGGCCATTGGCGGCATCGGTAAAAGCCATCTGGTGAAGGAAATCGATGCCCTTGGCGGCGCGATGGCCATCGCTACCGATAAAGGCGGCATCCAGTTTCGCGTGTTGAACAGCCGCAAAGGCCCTGCCGTGCGCGCTACCCGTGCTCAGGCAGATCGGGTTCTGTACAAGGCAGCTGTCCGCGAAATCCTGGAAAACCAGCCGAACCTGTGGATATTTCAACAGGCCGCTGACGACTTGATCGTTGAACAAGAGCAAGTGCGTGGCGTAGTCACGCAAATGGGCCTGCGTTTTCTTGCCGATTCGGTGGTTTTGACCACCGGTACGTTCCTCGGTGGACTTATCCACATTGGCCTGCAGAATTTTTCCGGTGGCCGTGCCGGTGATCCACCGTCGATTGCCCTGGCGCACCGTTTGCGTGAATTGCCGCTTCGCGTCGGTCGCCTGAAAACCGGTACACCGCCGCGAATCGATGCCCGCTCCGTGGATTTTTCGGTGATGACCGAGCAAGCCGGCGATACGCCAATCCCGGTGATGTCGTTCATGGGCAACAAGGAACAGCATCCTCGGCAGATCAGTTGCTGGATTACTCACACCAACGCCCGCACCCACGAAATCATTGCCGCGAACCTCGATCGTTCGCCGATGTATTCCGCTGCAGGTGAGATCGAAGGCGTCGGCCCGCGTTACTGCCCGTCGATCGAAGACAAGATCCATCGCTTTGCCGACAAGGAAAGCCACCAGGTCTTCATCGAACCGGAAGGTTTGACCACCAACGAGCTGTATCCGAACGGGATATCCACATCCTTGCCGTTCGACGTGCAATTGCAGATCGTGCAATCGATCCGCGGCATGGAAAACGCGCACATCGTGCGTCCGGGCTATGCCATCGAGTACGACTACTTCGATCCGCGTGACCTGAAATACAGCCTGGAAACCAAGGTGATCGGCGGTCTGTTCTTCGCCGGGCAAATCAACGGCACCACCGGTTACGAAGAGGCCGGCGCCCAGGGTTTGCTGGCCGGCACCAACGCTGCGCTGCGTGCGCAGGGCAAAGATGCCTGGTGTCCGCGTCGCGATGAGGCGTATATCGGGGTGTTGGTCGACGACCTGATAACCCTTGGCACCCAAGAGCCGTACCGGATGTTCACTTCCCGTGCCGAATACCGTTTGATTCTGCGCGAAGACAATGCCGACCTGCGCTTGACTGAAAAAGGTCGTGAATTGGGTCTGGTCGATGACGCTCGTTGGGCGGCTTTCTGCAAAAAGCGCGAAAGCATCGAACTGGAAGAGCAACGTCTGAAGAGCACCTGGGTCCGCCCGGGTACCGAGCAAGGCGATGCGATTTCCGAAAAATTCGGCACGCCGTTGACCCACGAATACAACTTGCTCAATCTCTTGAGCCGTCCGGAAATCGACTACGCTGGTCTGATTGCCGTAACCGGTAACGGCGCAGAAGATCCGCAAGTGGCCGAACAAGTCGAAATCAAGACCAAGTACGCCGGTTACATTGATCGTCAACAGGATGAAATTGCCCGTCTGCGCGCAAGTGAAGACACCAAACTGCCTGTGGATATCGATTACACGAATATTTCCGGTCTCTCCAAAGAGATCCAGAGCAAACTCGGTGCGACCCGTCCGGAAACCCTGGGCCAGGCGTCGCGGATTCCGGGGGTTACGCCGGCAGCCATTTCGCTGTTGATGATTCATTTGAAAAAACGCGGCGCGGGCCGTCAGTTGGAGCAAAGCGCTTGAGTTCGTTGGTCACTTCGCAACACGCAGATGAGTTATCCACAGGTGCCCGCCAGCTTGGTGTCACGCTGACAGAAACCCAGCATGCGCAGCTGCTGGGCTATCTGGCTCTGTTGATCAAATGGAACAAGGCCTACAACCTGACCGCGGTTCGTGATCCCGACGAAATGGTCTCGCGTCATTTGCTCGATAGCCTGAGCGTGATGTCATTCATCGAAAACGGTCGCTGGCTGGATGTCGGCAGTGGTGGCGGCATGCCTGGCATCCCGCTGGCCATCCTGTTTCCTGAGGCGCAAGTGACTTGCCTGGACAGTAACGGCAAGAAAACCCGCTTCCTGACCCAGGTCAAACTCGAACTCAAACTGGATAACCTGCAAGTTATCCACAGTCGCGTTGAAGCATTCCAGCCTGCAGAGCCTTTTAACGGGATCATCTCCCGGGCTTTCAGCAGCATGGAAAACTTCACAAACTGGACTCGCCACCTTGGCGACGCCGACACCCGTTGGCTGGCAATGAAGGGCGTTCATCCCGCCGATGAGCTGGTAGCATTGCCGGCAGACTTCCACCTCGATAGCGAACACGCCCTGGCCGTACCCGGTTGCCAAGGCCAACGCCATCTGCTGATACTGCGCCGCACGGCATGATTGGGAACACAAGCAAGAATGGCTAAGGTATTCGCGATAGCGAACCAGAAAGGTGGTGTGGGCAAGACCACTACCTGCATCAACCTCGCAGCATCCCTCGTCGCCACCAAGCGTCGGGTGTTGTTGATCGATCTCGATCCACAGGGCAACGCCACCATGGGTAGCGGTGTGGATAAACACGGCCTGGAAAACTCGGTCTACGACCTGTTGATCGGTGAATGCGACCTGGCCCAGGCCATGCACTATTCCGAGCATGGTGGTTACCAGTTGTTGCCGGCTAACCGTGACCTGACGGCCGCGGAAGTGGTTCTGCTGGAAATGCAGATGAAGGAGAGTCGTCTGCGCAGTGCGCTGGCGCCGATCCGTGAAAACTATGATTACATTTTGATCGACTGCCCGCCGTCCTTGTCGATGCTGACGTTGAACGCATTGGTGGCCGCCGACGGCGTAATTATCCCCATGCAGTGCGAGTATTTTGCACTCGAAGGTTTGAGCGACCTTGTGGATAACATCAAGCGTATCGCTGAACTGCTGAACCCGAACCTCAAGGTCGAAGGTTTGTTGCGCACCATGTACGACCCACGCCTGAGCCTGATGAACGATGTCTCGGCTCAGCTCAAAGAACATTTCGGCGACCAGCTGTACGACACGGTCATTCCGCGCAACATCCGTCTGGCCGAAGCGCCAAGCTACGGCATGCCGGCGCTGGCGTACGACAAAGCATCGCGGGGCGCTATTGCCTATCTGGCCCTGGCGGGCGAAATGGTTCGTCGTCAGCGCAAAAACTCACGCATCGCCGCCGCTCAGGCAACTTAAGGAATCCCCATGGCCGTCAAGAAACGAGGTCTCGGACGTGGACTGGATGCACTGCTGAGTGGTCCGACCGTCAGCTCGCTGGAAGAACAAGCGGCGCAAGCCGATCATCGTGAGTTGCAACACCTGCCCCTGGACCTGCTCCAGCGCGGTAAATACCAGCCGCGTCGCGATATGGATCCTCAAGCTCTGGAAGAGCTGGCGCAGTCGATCAAGGCCCAAGGTGTGATGCAACCGATCGTGGTACGCCCGATCGGCGGCGGTCGTTTTGAAATCATCGCTGGTGAACGGCGCTGGCGCGCCAGCCAGCAGGCCGGGCAGGAAACCATTCCGGCGATGGTGCGCGATGTGCCGGATGAAACCGCCATCGCCATTGCTCTGATCGAGAACATCCAGCGCGAAGACCTCAACCCGATCGAAGAAGCAGTGGCTTTGCAGCGTCTGCAGCAGGAATTCCAGCTGACCCAGCAGCAAGTGGCCGAAGCGGTGGGTAAGTCACGGGTGACCGTGGCCAACCTGTTACGCCTGATTTCGCTGCCGGAAGTCATCAAGACCATGTTGTCCCATGGCGACCTGGAAATGGGGCATGCCCGTGCATTGCTCGGTTTGCCGGACAATCAACAGGTTGAAGGGGCGCGACATGTTGTCGCACGCGGGCTGACTGTGCGCCAGACTGAAGCACTGGTTCGCCAGTGGTTGAGTGGCAAACCGGAGCCCGTCGAACCTGCAAAACCGGACCCGGATATTGCCCGCCTGGAACAGCGTCTGGCCGAGCGCCTAGGCTCTGCGGTGCAGATTCGACACGGGAAGAAGGGCAAAGGGCAGTTAGTGATTGGTTACAACTCACTCGATGAGCTTCAAGGCGTACTCGCACATATCCGCTGAAACATTTCCTCATGTAGCGTGCAGTCGGAAATCACTACCTGACAGTTGAATAGGGGCAGAACCGCCCCTATACTCTGCGCGCATTTTGTCGGCACAAATTATGCCAAGTTATTGAATTTCGGCAGCCGACCATTGGAGAGCAATAACGATGGAAACCCGCACGCCAAACCGCTTGCCTTTCCATCGCCTGGCGGTTTTTCCGGTGTTAATGGCTCAATTCGTGGTCTTGCTCATTGCCGCTTTGGCGCTCTGGCAATGGCACGGAGTCGTTGCCGGGTACTCGGGACTTTGCGGAGGCCTGATAGCCTTGCTGCCCAATGTGTATTTCGCTCACAGGGCATTTCGGTTTTCCGGCGCCCGAGCAGCCCAGTCCATCGTCCGGTCGTTTTATGCCGGCGAGGCGGGGAAACTGATTTTGACGGCAGTGCTGTTTGCACTGGTGTTTGCAGGTGTGAAGCCACTGGCGCCGATTGCAGTATTCGGTGCCTTCGTGCTGACTCAGTCGGTCAGCTGGTTCGCTCCCCTGCTGATGAGAACAAGACTTTCGAGACCTTAGGGCGTTTGAGGCAACCATGGCAGAAACAACCGCTTCGGGCTATATCCAGCACCACTTGCAGAACCTGACCTTCGGTCAGCACCCTACCGGCGGCTGGGGCTTTGCCCACACCGCAGCAGAAGCCAAGGAAATGGGCTTCTGGGCTTTCCACGTCGATACCCTCGGCTGGTCTGTCGCATTGGGTCTGATCTTCGTTCTTCTTTTCCGCATGGCGGCAAAGAAGGCGACCTCCGGTCAGCCAGGTGCTTTGCAGAACTTCGTTGAAGTATTGGTCGAATTCGTCGATGGCAGCGTGAAAGACAGCTTCCATGGCCGTAGCCCGGTGATTGCACCGCTGGCACTGACCATCTTCGTCTGGGTGTTCCTGATGAAC
Source organism: Pseudomonas sp. Sample_10 (assembly GCF_004321495.1). Lineage (NCBI taxonomy): Bacteria > Pseudomonadati > Pseudomonadota > Gammaproteobacteria > Pseudomonadales > Pseudomonadaceae > Pseudomonas > Pseudomonas sp. Sample_10. The sequence goes on along the minus strand of NZ_RCOE01000177.1, from coordinate 52,935 downwards.
GCCGTCGACCTGGTACCGGTCGACTGGATTCCTCAGCTGGCCATCCTGATCTCCGGCGATGCCCACATCCCGTTCCGCGCCGTGTCGACTACCGACCCGAACGCGACTCTGGGCATGGCATTCTCGGTTTTCGCACTGATCATTTTCTACAGCATCAAGGTCAAGGGCCTCGGCGGTTTCATCGGCGAGCTGACCCTGCACCCGTTCGGCAGCAAGAACATCTTCGTTCAAGCCCTGCTGATCCCGGTGAACTTCCTGCTGGAATTCGTGACCCTGATCGCCAAGCCGATCTCCCTGGCTCTGCGTCTGTTCGGCAACATGTATGCCGGCGAACTGGTCTTCATCCTGATTGCTGTGATGTTCGGCAGCGGTCTGCTCTGGCTTAGTGGCCTGGGCGTTGTTCTGCAGTGGGCGTGGGCTGTGTTCCACATCCTGATCATCACTCTGCAGGCGTTCATCTTCATGATGCTGACCATCGTCTACCTGTCGATGGCACACGAAGAAAACCATTAAGACCAGTCTCGACTAGTCTGATGTCCTTCCCGGTAAAACGGGAAGGTGCTCCTGACGGAGCATCTGAAACGATTTGTTTTACCGCTTTAATCTAAAAAACCTAAACCATACGACGTAAAAGTCGGGAGGAAAGATGGAAACTGTAGTTGGTCTAACCGCTATCGCTGTTGCACTGTTGATCGGCCTGGGCGCACTGGGTACCGCAATTGGTTTCGGCCTGCTGGGCGGCAAGTTCCTGGAAGGCGCAGCGCGTCAGCCAGAAATGGTTCCAATGCTGCAAGTTAAAATGTTCATCGTTGCCGGTCTGCTCGACGCCGTAACCATGATCGGTGTTGGTATCGCTCTGTTCTTCACCTTTGCGAACCCGTTCGTTGGTCAGATCGCTGGCTAATTACTCGGATCTTCCGGGTAATTTGGTGTGATGGACAACGTAACTGCGAGGTGTTGGCGTGAACATTAATGCGACCCTGATTGGCCAGTCCGTTGCGTTCCTGATTTTTGTATTGTTCTGCATGAAGTTCGTATGGCCCCCGGTCATCGCGGCTCTGCACGAACGTCAAAAGAAGATCGCTGATGGTCTGGACGCTGCCAGCCGTGCAGCTCGCGACCTGGAGTTGGCCCAAGAGAAAGCGGGTCAGCAACTGCGCGAAGCGAAAGCTCAGGCAGCTGAAATCATCGAGCAAGCCAAGAAACGCGGTACCCAGATTGTCGACGAAGCCCGTGAACAGGCTCGCGTCGAAGCTGACCGTGTGAAGGCTCAGGCTCAGGCCGAGATCGAACAGGAACTGAACAGCGTCAAAGACGCGCTGCGCGCCCAAGTGGGTAGCCTGGCCGTTGGCGGTGCTGCGAAGATCCTGGGTGCCACAATCGATCAAAACGCGCACGCAGAGCTGGTTAACCAACTGGCTGCTGAAATCTAAGCGAGGGCGATCATGGCAGAACTGACCACGTTGGCCCGACCTTACGCTAAGGCGGCCTTCGAGCACGCTCAGGCCCACCAGCAACTGGCCAATTGGTCAGCCATGCTCGGCCTGGCTGCAGCGGTGTCGGAAGACGACACCATGCAGCGCGTGCTCAAGGCCCCGCGACTGACGAGCGCAGAAAAGGCCGCCACGTTCATTGACGTGTGCGGCGACAAGTTTGATGCCAAGGCACAGAACTTCATCCACGTCGTTGCCGAAAACGACCGTCTCCCGCTGTTGCCGGAGATCGCCGCTCTGTTCGACCTGTACAAGGCCGAACAAGAGAAATCGGTAGACGTTGAAGTGACCAGTGCTTTTGCATTGAACCAAGAACAGCAAGACAAACTCGCCAAGGTTCTCAGTGCACGACTCAACCGGGAAGTGCGCCTGCAAGTCGAGGAAGACAAATCCCTTATTGGGGGCGTTGTCATCCGCGCCGGCGACCTGGTTATCGATGGCTCGATTCGCGGCAAAATCGCGAAACTTGCCGAAGCATTGAAATCTTGAGTTTGAAGGGGCAGCAGAGCAATGCAGCAACTCAATCCTTCCGAAATAAGTGAAATTATCAAGGGCCGCATCGACAAGCTCGATGTGACCTCCCAAGCCCGTAACGAAGGCACTGTCGTCAGCGTATCTGACGGTATCGTGCGGATTCACGGTCTGGCCGACGTCATGTACGGCGAGATGATCGAGTTTCCGGGCGGCGTCTACGGTATGGCCCTCAACCTGGAGCAAGACTCTGTAGGTGCCGTGGTATTGGGCGCGTACACGACTCTGGCTGAAGGCATGAGCGCCAAGTGCACCGGCCGCATCCTCGAAGTTCCAGTCGGTAAGGAACTGCTGGGTCGCGTAGTCGACGCACTGGGTAACCCAGTTGACGGCAAAGGTCCGCTGAACAACACCGAGACCGATGCGGTCGAGAAAGTTGCTCCAGGCGTGATCTGGCGTAAGTCGGTAGACCAGCCTGTACAGACTGGCTACAAGGCTGTCGATGCCATGATCCCTGTCGGCCGTGGCCAGCGTGAGCTGATCATCGGTGACCGTCAGATCGGTAAAACCGCTCTGGCGATCGACGCGATCATCAACCAGAAGAACAGCGGCATCTACTGCGTCTACGTTGCGATCGGTCAGAAACAATCGACCATCGCCAACGTGGTTCGCAAGCTGGAAGAAAACGGCGCCCTGGCCAACACGATCATCGTGGCTGCCAGTGCTTCGGAATCTCCTGCGCTGCAATTCCTGGCACCGTACTCCGGTTGCACCATGGGTGAATTCTTCCGCGACCGCGGTGAAGACGCGCTGATCGTTTATGACGATCTGTCCAAGCAAGCAGTGGCTTACCGCCAGATTTCCCTGCTGCTGCGCCGTCCACCAGGCCGTGAAGCTTACCCAGGCGACGTGTTCTATCTCCACTCCCGTCTGCTGGAGCGCGCATCCCGCGTTTCGGAAGAATACGTAGAGAAGTTCACCAACGGCGCAGTGACCGGCAAAACCGGTTCCCTGACCGCACTGCCGATCATCGAAACCCAGGCTGGCGACGTTTCCGCGTTCGTTCCGACCAACGTGATTTCCATCACCGACGGTCAGATCTTCCTGGAATCGGCCATGTTCAACTCGGGCATCCGTCCTGCTGTGAACGCCGGTGTTTCGGTATCCCGTGTGGGTGGTGCCGCTCAGACCAAGATCATCAAGAAGCTGTCCGGTGGTATCCGTACCGCTCTGGCTCAGTACCGTGAACTGGCGGCATTCGCCCAGTTCGCTTCTGACCTGGACGAAGCGACCCGTAAGCAACTTGAGCATGGTCAGCGCGTTACCGAGCTGATGAAGCAGAAGCAATACGCACCAATGTCGATCGCTGACATGGCGCTGTCGCTGTATGCCGCTGAGCGTGGGTTCCTGACTGACGTTGAAATCGCCAAGATCGGCAGCTTCGAGCAAGCGCTGATTGCTTTCTTCAACCGCGATCACGCCGATTTGATGGCGAAGATCAACGTGAAAGGTGACTTCAATGACGAAATCGACGCTGGCATGAAAGCCGGTATCGAGAAGTTCAAGGCCACCCAAACCTGGTAAGCCGCAGCGGGAGCCGCAAGGCTCCCGCTTGCTAACCTGATAGGTGTTACATGGCAGGCGCAAAAGAGATTCGCAGTAAGATTGCGAGCATCAAAAGCACGCAAAAGATTACCAGCGCCATGGAAAAAGTGGCGGTCAGCAAAATGCGCAAGGCACAAATGCGCATGGCTGCTAGCCGTCCTTATGCGGAGCGTATCCGCCAGGTAATTGGGCATCTGGCCAACGCCAACCCGGAATACCGCCACCCGTTCATGATCGACCGCGAAATCAAGCGTGTCGGTTATGTCGTAGTGAGCAGTGACCGTGGTCTGTGCGGCGGCTTGAACACCAACCTGTTCAAGGCCCTGGTCAAGGACATGGCGGTAAACCGCGAAAACGGCGTCGAGATCGATCTGTGTGTCGTTGGTAGCAAGGGTGCGGCCTTTTTCCGCAACTTCGGCGGTAACGTCGTTGCAGCTATCAGCCACCTGGGTGAAGAGCCGTCGATCAATGATCTGATCGGCAGCGTCAAGGTGATGCTGGATGCCTACCTGGACGGCCGTATTGACCGCCTGTCCGTGGTGTCCAACAAGTTCATCAACACCATGACGCAACAGCCTACCGTGGAGCAGTTGATTCCACTGGTGGCAACCCCGGATCAAGACCTCAAGCACCACTGGGACTATCTCTACGAACCGGACGCCAAAGAGCTGCTTGACGGCTTGATGGTCCGCTACGTGGAGTCGCAGGTCTACCAGGCGGTGGTCGAGAACAACGCGGCTGAACAAGCTGCGCGGATGATCGCGATGAAGAACGCTACCGACAACGCCGGTGATTTGATCAGCGATTTGCAGCTGGTCTACAACAAGGCGCGTCAGGCTGCGATCACCCAAGAGATCTCGGAAATCGTCGGCGGCGCTGCCGCGGTTTAACGGTTCAAATATTCAGAGGATCCAGCTATGAGTAGCGGACGTATCGTTCAAATCATCGGCGCCGTTATCGACGTGGAATTTCCACGCGACAGCGTACCGAGCATCTACAACGCGCTGACTGTACAAAGCGCGGCCGGGACCACCCTGGAAGTTCAGCAGCAGCTGGGCGACGGCGTGGTTCGTACCATTGCGATGGGTTCCACCGAAGGCTTGAAGCGCGGTCTGGAAGTTACCGACTCTGGCGCAGCCATCTCCGTACCGGTTGGTAAAGCAACTCTGGGCCGGATCATGGACGTTCTGGGCAACCCGATCGACGAAGCCGGTCCAATCGCCACTGAAGAGCGTTGGGGCATTCACCGTGCAGCGCCTTCGTTCGCTGAACAGGCAGGCGGCAACGACCTGCTGGAAACCGGCATCAAGGTTATCGACCTGGTTTGCCCGTTTGCCAAGGGCGGTAAAGTCGGTCTGTTCGGTGGTGCCGGTGTAGGCAAAACCGTAAACATGATGGAACTGATCCGTAACATCGCCATCGAGCACAGCGGTTATTCCGTGTTCGCCGGTGTGGGTGAGCGTACTCGTGAGGGTAACGACTTCTACCACGAGATGAAGGATTCCAACGTTCTGGACAAAGTGGCACTGGTTTACGGTCAGATGAACGAGCCGCCGGGAAACCGTCTGCGCGTAGCACTGACCGGCCTGACCATGGCCGAGAAGTTCCGTGACGAAGGTAACGACGTTCTGCTGTTCGTCGACAACATCTATCGTTACACCCTGGCCGGTACTGAAGTATCCGCACTGCTGGGCCGTATGCCTTCGGCAGTAGGTTACCAGCCGACCCTGGCTGAAGAGATGGGCGTTCTGCAAGAACGTATCACTTCGACCAAGGAAGGTTCGATCACTTCGATCCAAGCGGTATACGTACCTGCGGACGACTTGACCGACCCGTCGCCAGCGACCACCTTCGCCCACTTGGACGCCACCGTCGTTCTGTCCCGTGACATCGCTTCCCTGGGTATCTACCCGGCGGTCGATCCACTCGACTCGACTTCGCGCCAGCTGGACCCGAACGTGATCGGCCAGGACCACTACGACACCGCTCGCGGCGTTCAGTACGTTCTGCAGCGTTACAAAGAACTGAAGGACATCATTGCGATCCTGGGTATGGACGAGCTGTCGGAAGCCGACAAGCAGTTGGTAAACCGTGCTCGTAAGATCCAGCGTTTCTTGTCGCAGCCGTTCTTCGTGGCTGAAGTCTTCACCGGTGCTTCGGGTAAATACGTTTCCCTGAAAGACACCATTGCTGGCTTCAAAGGCATCCTCAACGGTGACTACGACCACCTGCCAGAACAAGCGTTCTACATGGTTGGCGGCATCGAAGAAGCGATCGAGAAAGCCAAGAAACTGTAATCCCGGCGCCCGGCAACGGGCGCTAATTTAGGTTGAGGCAATCAGATGGCTATGACAGTCCATTGCGATATCGTCAGCGCGGAAGGGGAAATCTTTTCCGGTCTGGTCGAGATGGTGATTGCGCACGGTGCACTGGGTGATCTTGGTATCGCCCTGGGTCACGCGCCGCTGATCACTAATCTGAAGCCAGGTCCGATCCGCCTGGTCAAGCAGGGCGGGGAAGAGGAGGTGTATTACATCTCCGGTGGTTTCCTCGAGGTTCAGCCGAACATGGTCAAGGTTCTTGCCGACACCGTGCAACGTGCTGCCGACCTGGACGAAGCCTCTGCTCAGGAGGCCGTCAAGGCCGCCGAGAAGGCTCTGCATGAAAAAGGCGCGGACTTCGATTACGGTTCTGCTGCCGCACGTCTGGCCGAGGCCGCAGCCCAGCTGCGCACCGTCCAGCAGATCCGCAAGAAGTTCGGCCACTAAGGTTGCGCTTGTTGTGTGATTGATTAAAAAGGGTAGCCTCGGCTACCCTTTTTTCTTTTCCGTTGTTTATAACTTTGGTCGCAGCCGCTGACCACCCAGGATTGGTAGCCAGTCATGTCTCTTGAAATCGTTATTCTCGCTGCTGGCCAAGGCACGCGTATGCGTTCGGCCTTGCCGAAAGTCTTGCACCCGATTGCCGGCAACTCGATGCTTGGCCATGTTATCCACAGCGCCCGACAACTTGATCCACAACGCATCCACGTGGTGATCGGCCATGGTGCCGATGCTGTGCGTGAACGTTTGGCCGCTGACGATCTGAATTTCGTCCTTCAGGACAAACAACTCGGGACCGGCCATGCCGTGGCCCAGGCTGTACCGTTCATTGAGTCAGATACCGTGCTGGTTCTCTACGGTGATGTGCCATTGATTGAAGTTGAAACCCTGCAGCGTTTGCTCAAGCTTGTAGTGCCAGGACAAATGGGTCTGCTCACCGTCGAACTGGACGACGCAACCGGATACGGCCGAATCGTTCGTGACACTGACGGCAAGGTTGCTGCCATCGTCGAGCACAAGGACGCCACCGAAGCTCAACGCGCCATCAACGAAGGCAACACCGGTATCCTTGCGGTCCCAGCGGATCGCTTGGCCGACTGGACTGGGCGTCTGTCGAATAACAACGTTCAGGGCGAGTATTACCTGACCGATGTGATCGAAATGGCAGTCAGCGATGGCCTGGTCGTAGCCACCGAGCAACCCCACGACGCGATGGAAGTGCAGGGCGCCAACGACCGCAAGCAGCTTTCCGAACTGGAGCGTCACTATCAGCTGCGCGCCGGTCGCCGTTTGATGGCCCAAGGCGTGACGTTGCGCGACCCCGCACGTTTCGATGTTCGCGGTGAAGTGACCGTGGGCCGGGATGTGCTGATCGACATCAACGTGATTCTCGAAGGCAAAGTCGTCATCGAAGACGACGTGGTGATCGGCCCGAACTGCGTCATCAAGGACAGCACCCTGCGCAAAGGCGTGGTGATCAAGGCCAACAGCCATATCGAAGGCGCAACTCTCGGTGAAGGCAGCGACGCCGGCCCGTTTGCGCGTTTGCGCCCGGGTACCGTGCTGGAAGCGCGGGCGCATGTGGGTAACTTTGTCGAATTGAAAAATGCACACTTGGGTGAAGGCGCCAAGGCCGGTCACCTGACGTATCTGGGCGACGCGGAAGTCGGTGCGCGCACCAACATCGGCGCAGGCACCATCACCTGCAACTACGATGGCGCCAACAAGTGGAAAACCGTGTTGGGTGAGGACGTGTTCATCGGTTCCAACAATTCGTTGGTGGCACCTGTGGATATCCTCGATGGCGCGACCACAGCGGCAGGTTCGACCATTACGTCGACTGTGGATAAATCTCAGCTGGCCGTTGGCCGTGCCCGTCAGAAGAACATTGATGGCTGGAAACGGCCGGAGAAAGTGAAGAAAAGCTGAGTTACCCACAACTCGTGAAAACGCCTTCGCGGGCAAGTCTCGCTCCTACAGTGTTGTGAGTAATCTGTAGGAGCGAGGCTTGCCCGCGAAGCTTTTTATCCACAGATCTTTTTATCGCGCCGCGCTTGACGAAGTCTCATCGATAGGTTTTGATTGCTTCCGTTATCTTTCGAATCGAAACTTATCTAGCCATGTCGAAGCGCAACACTCCTCAACGCCGCCATAACATCCTTGCTTTGCTCAATGAACAGGGCGAAGTCAGCGTGGACGAGTTGGCCAAGCGCTTCGAGACTTCTGAAGTTACGATTCGCAAGGACTTGGCTGCACTCGAAAGCAACGGCCTGTTGCTGCGTCGTTACGGCGGTGCAATCACCATGCCCCAGGAATTGGTGGCCGATATGGGCCAGCCTGTCTCCAAATACAAACAAGCCATCGCCCGCGCGGCAGTGACGCGAATCCGCGAACATGCGCGCATCATCATCGACAGCGGCAGTACGACGGCGGCGATGATTCCGGAACTCGGTCAACAACCGGGCCTGGTGGTCATGACCAATTCCCTGCATGTCGCCAACGCACTGAGCGAACTGGAACATGAGCCGGTGTTGCTGATGACCGGTGGTACCTGGGATCCGCATTCCGAGTCCTTTCAGGGGCAGGTTGCCGAGCAAGTACTACGCTCTTACGACTTTGATCAATTGTTCATCGGTGCCGATGGCATCGATCTGGTTCGCGGTACAACCACTTTCAACGAATTGTTGGGGCTGAGCCGGGTGATGGCTGAAGTCGCCCGCGAAGTGGTCGTGATGGTGGAAGCCGACAAGATCGGCCGCAAGATTCCCAACCTGGAACTGCCCTGGAGCAGCGTCCATACCCTTATTACCGATGATCGTCTGCCGGTGGAGGCACGCGTTCAGATTCAGGCCCGCGGCATCAATTTGATTTGCGCGGCAGTCAGTCAGGAGAAATAACATGTGTGGAATTGTTGGCGCAGTCGCAGAACGTAACATCACCGCGATCCTGGTCGAAGGCCTCAAGCGCCTGGAATACCGTGGATACGACAGTGCCGGTGTAGCGGTCTATACCAATGACGAAAAACTCGAGCGCATGCGCCGCCCGGGCAAGGTCAGCGAATTGGAGCAGGCACTGGCCGAAGAAGCTCTGGTGGGTCGTCTGGGTATCGCCCACACCCGTTGGGCCACCCATGGCGCGCCGTGCGAGCGCAACGCTCACCCGCACTTTTCCGGTGATCTGGCTGTTGTTCACAACGGCATTATCGAAAACCACGAGGCGCTGCGCGAACAACTTACAGCCTTGGGTTACGTATTCACTTCCGACACCGATACCGAAGTGATCGCCCACCTGCTGAGCCACAAACTCAAGGAGCTGCGCGACCTGACCGTGGCCCTCAAGGCGACCGTCAAGGAGCTGCATGGCGCTTATGGCCTGGCGGTGATCTCAGCCCAGCAGCCGGACCGTCTGGTTGCCGCGCGCAGCGGCAGCCCGCTGGTGATTGGCCTGGGCCTGGGAGAAAACTTCCTGGCGTCTGACCAATTGGCCCTGCGTCAGGTCACCGATCGTTTCATGTATCTGGAAGAGGGCGATATCGCCGAGATTCGTCGCGACAGCGTGCAGATCTGGGACGTGAACGGCCAAGCGGTAGAGCGTCAGACCGTGCAATACAGCGACGGCGCTGAAGCTGCCGACAAAGGCGAGTTCCGTCACTACATGCTTAAGGAAATCCACGAACAACCGTCCGTGGTGCAGCGCACTCTCGAAGGGCGTTTGAGTCAGAATCAGGTACTGGTGCAGGCTTTCGGCCCGCAAGCCGCTGAGTTGTTCGCCAAAGTACGCAATGTGCAAATTGTCGCCTGTGGCACCAGTTATCACGCCGGCATGGTTGCCCGTTACTGGCTTGAAGAGTTGGCCGGCATCCCGTGCCAGGTCGAAGTCGCCAGTGAATTCCGCTATCGCAAAGTCGTGGTGCAGCCAGACTCGCTGTTCGTGACGATCTCTCAGTCTGGCGAAACCGCCGACACCCTGGCAGCGCTGCGCAACGCCAAAGAGCTGGGTTTCCTTGCCAGTCTGGCGATCTGCAACGTCGGCATCAGCTCGTTGGTGCGTGAATCCGACCTGACGCTGCTGACTCAGGCTGGACGCGAAATTGGTGTGGCATCGACCAAAGCCTTCACCACGCAATTGGTGGGCCTGCTGTTGTTGACCCTGTCGTTGGGCCAGGTTCGTGGCACGTTGACCGCGGGCGTCGAAGCGACCCTGGTCGAGGAGCTGCGTCGCTTGCCGGCTCGCCTTGGTGAGGCGCTGGCAATGGACAGCACCGTCGAGAAAATCGCCGAGCTGTTCGCCGAGAAAAACCACACGCTTTTCCTCGGTCGCGGCGCGCAATTCCCGGTGGCGATGGAAGGAGCGCTCAAGCTCAAGGAAATCTCCTATATCCACGCCGAAGCCTATCCGGCCGGCGAGCTGAAACACGGCCCGCTGGCGCTTGTGGATAACGACATGCCGGTGGTGACCGTCGCACCCAACAACGAATTGCTGGAAAAGCTGAAATCCAATCTCCAGGAAGTTCGCGCCCGCGGTGGTGAATTGATCGTTTTCGCCGACGAGAAGGCTGGCATGACCAACGGTGAAGGCACTCATGTTGTGCAGATGCCGCACATCCACGACATCCTGTCGCCGATTCTCTACACCATCCCGCTGCAACTGCTGTCGTATTACGTTGCGGTACTCAAAGGTACGGACGTCGACCAGCCGCGTAACCTGGCAAAATCGGTGACTGTGGAATAAGTTATCCACAGCTGATTCAACCTCCAAAATCGCAGCCCAAGGGTTGCGATTTTTTTATCTGAATCGAGGACACTCCATGGACCGCTTTCAGGAAATGCAGGTCTTCGCCGCGGTCGCCCAGGACCAGGGTTTTTCCGCGGCAGCGCGGCGGTTGGGGTTGTCGGCGGCCAGTGTCACCCGGGCGGTGGCGGCGCTGGAGAAACGCATTGGCACGCCGTTGCTCACACGCACTACGCGCAGTGTGCATCTGAGTGAGGCCGGCCAGCGTTATCTTGAAGACTGTCGCAGAATTCTTGCCGAAGTGCAGGAGGCCGAGGATTCAGCGGCAGGCAGTCATGCTCAGCCGCGTGGGCAACTGACAATCACGGCGCCGGTGTTGTTTGGTGAATTGTTTGTCACTCCATTGATGGTGGATTTTCTTACGCAGTTCCCGGACGTCACGATCAATGCGCTGTTGGTTGACCGTGTGGTGAATGTGGTGGAGGAGGGCATCGATGTGGCTGTGCGCATCGGTGAGCTGCCGGATAGCAATCAGCACGCCATTCGCGTGGGTGAGGTGCGGCGGGTGGTTTGCGTATCACCGGCATTCCTGGCGGCTAATGGACATCCGACTCACCCGCAGGATTTGGCTCGAGGACCGGTTATCGCGACGTCTGCGACGGGCCAGTTACGCAGCTGGCCGTTTCTGGAAGGGGGCGAGCCCATCAGTGTGCGCACCGATCCCCGGTTGGTGGTTACGGCGAATCAGGCGGCGATCACCGCGGCTTGCCTTGGCTTGGGTTACACCCGGGTCTTGTCTTATCAAGTGGCACGCAAAGTCGCGGCAGGGGAGCTGGAAATTGTCCTGGCGAATTTCGAGATGCCTCCCTTGCCTATCCATGTGGTGTACCAGGGCGGACGCAAGGCTGCGGCGCGGGTTCGCAGTTTTGTCGACTTTACTGTCAAGGCGTTGAGGGAACATCCAGCCCTGCAGGTCTGATACGTTATTTCGCTGGATGAAATAATGGATTGCGTTTGTTGGTTATTCTGTTGTTTTGGTGACTGATGGAAGATGGCCCCCCAAGGTGCTGATCTCCCTGAACAACACCACTCAAGCGCGGAGTCGATCATGCAAGCCATCAAACTCTACAATTTTCCCCGTTCCGGCCACGCCCATCGTGTGCAGTTGATGCTGTCCCTGCTGCAACTGCCGACCGAGTTGATTTTGGTCGACCTCGCCAAAGGCGAACACAAAAAGCCCGAGTTCCTGGCGCTCAATGCTTTTGGCCAGATTCCGGTGCTTGATGATCAAAGTGTGGTGTTGGCGGATTCCAATGCGATCCTGGTTTACCTGGCGCAAAAATATGGCAATGGTCGTTGGTTGCCCACCGATCCGGTCGGCGCTGCCAAAGTCCAGCGCTGGTTGTCGGCCGCTGCTGGCCCTATCGCCTTTGGTCCGGCCAGGGCGCGTTTGATCACGGTGTTTGGTGCGCCTTATAACCCTGACGAGGTGATTCCTTATGCCCACAGCGTGCTCAAGGTCATCGATAAGGAATTGGCCAACACTGAATTTCTCGTCGGTAACGAACCTACCATCGCCGACGTAGCAGCCTACAGCTACGTTGCCCACGCACCGGAAGGCAATGTGTCGCTGGACGAGTACGCCAACATCCGCGCATGGTTGGCACGGGTCGAAGCCTTGCCTGGTTTTGTCGGCATGCCGCGCACGGTTGCCGGTCTGCAAAAAACAGCCTGACGTTTGTGGCCCGACTGATCGGGCCCTTCACGCTGTGCCATTGGCGCAGGGGAGAAGCCGTGATGGACCGTTCACCGTGGCATGCTGGCGAAAGAGAGTTACAGGCGCATATCGGAGTTGGCGAGCGCATGGAGGCAGTAGGTCGCAGGGTTATTCGCGATTACATGCCGGACCAGCACCGCACGTTCTACGAGCAATTGCCGTTCATGTTGTACGGTGCGGTGGATGCAAACGACAATCCGTGGGCCAGTGTGCTTGAAGGTGAGGCTGGTTTTGCTCATTCACCTGAGCCGCAACTGTTGCAGTTCAACAGCGTGCCAGCAGCGGAAGACCCGGCGCAATTGAGCGACGGCGCGGCAATCGGCCTGCTGGGTATTGAATTGCACACCCGGCGGCGTAACCGCATCAACGGTCATATCGGCGCAATGACGGCTAACGGTTTTACGGTGACGGTTGATCAGTCGTATGGCAATTGCCCGCAGTACATACAGTTGCGGCAGTTTCGCTCGGTGCCGCTGGCGGATGCATCAACGCGTCCCGCGCAGTACCTCAATGAACTGGACGCAGCAGCCAGAGCTGTGATCGCCGAGGCTGATACCTTTTTTGTCGCCAGCTATGTGGACGTCGATGGCGTTCGCTCGGTGGATGTTTCACACCGTGGCGGACAGGCAGGTTTCGTTCACATCGAAGGGAATTGCCTGACCATTCCAGACTTTGCGGGCAACCTTTTTTTCAACACTTTGGGCAACTTGCGGGTCAATCCAAAGGCCGGTTTGTTATTCATTGATTTCAATTCGGGTGACCTGCTGCAACTCAGCGGGCGCACCGAAATTATCCTGGAAGGACCACAGGTAGAGGCCTTTCAAGGTGCCGAACGTTTGTGGACGTTCCACGTGGAACATGTTGTTCGCAGACCTGGTGCTCTTGCATTGCGATGGCGTTTCGACGGCGTTTCACCCACCAGTCTGCTAACAGGTACTTGGGAGCAAGCCAAAGCTCGCCTGCAAGCCAAGGCTTTAGGTGATCAATGGCGGCCATTGCGTGTCGTACGAATCGAAGCGGAAAGCCAGAACATTCGCTCGATTTACATGGAGCCAGCTGACGGAGCAGGGCTGCCGTTGTTTCAGGCCGGTCAGCATTTACCGTTGCGGTTCAACATTGATGGTGACGTGCATATCCGCACTTACAGTCTGTCGAGTGCCCCATCGGATGATTTTTTCCGTATCAGCGTGAAGCGTGATGGACGGGTGTCTTCACACCTGCATGAACACATTCGCGTCGGTGATCTGCTTGAAGCCCGAGCACCCCAAGGCCATTTCACTGTGGCCGCCAATGAGCGTCGGCCACTGGTACTGTTGGCTGCCGGAGTGGGCATTACGCCGCTGCTGTCGATGTTGCGTGAAGTGGTCTACCAAGGCTTGCGCACCCGTGGGATTCGTCCGACCTTGTTTTTGCAGAGTTCGCGTACCTTGGCGGATCAACCATTTCGTGCGGAAGTGGATCGCTTGCTCGAGCACGCCGGTGATGCGGTCAAGGTGATACGTTTGCTCAGTCAACCGGAGCCGGGCGCCCTGGAAGGTGAAGACTTCGATTCGATCGGGCGTATCGATGTCGCACGGCTCACGGAATTGCTTGAAGTTGAAGACTACGATCAGCTGGATTTCGTCTTGTGTGGTCCCGGCAGTTTTACCCAGGCGATGTATGACGGCCTGCGTGAGTTGGACGTCCGCGATGTGCGGATTCACGCCGAAACCTTTGGCCCTTCGACGTTGCGCCGCCAGCCCGATCCGGATGCAATAGTGATCGAGCAACCACCGGCCGCCACCACGTCGGTGCCGGTGGTGTTCGAGCGTTCCGCCAAAGAGGCGCGTTGGCAACCCGAGGGCGGCAGCTTGCTGGAGCTGGCAGAAAGTCGTGGTTTGCAGCCCGAATTCAGTTGCCGTGGTGGCTCTTGCGGCACCTGTAAAACCCGTTTGATCAGCGGCCAGGTGCATTATCCACAACCACCAGCGGAGATACCGGAGGAGGGCGAGGTGTTGATTTGCTGTGCAATTCCGGCTCAGGGCGCGCAGCCTTTGGTACTTGATTTGTAGTTGCTGACAAAGGCTTCTACGAAGGAGCGGGTTCAACTCACAGGAGCTTTATGGTTTTTTTCGTTCGGCTGGTGTCGCTGCTGACTGCACTGACACTGCTCAATGGCTGCGATCAGCGGGAGGCGCCCCCGCTCGATCAGCAGCTGTACATCTGGCAGCGACAATGGACCCCCTCCCATGAAGCAGCGCTGCGCGACAGTCGCGCAGATTTTTCCACCCTGCGTGTGCTGGCATTGCAGGTATTTCCCCAGGCCCAATGGCATCGGGCGCTGATTGACCCTGAGCTGCTCAAGCACGATGGTCGGCCGCTGATCGCAGTGATTCGCCTCGATGGCCAGCTCAAGTCGCTGGATCAGAACGAAGTCACGCTGCAGATTCAGCAGGTGCTCAGCGACTGGCAGACACAAGGATTGACTGTCGCAGGTCTGGAGATCGATCACGACACCGGCAATGCGCGGCTTTCGGCCTATCGAGAGTTTCTCCTGCATTTGCGCACGGTGCTGCCGGCCGCAATGCCACTGAGCATCACCGCGTTACCGGCGTGGCTCGGCAGTGCGCAGCTGCCCGCATTGTTATCCGTTGTCGACAGCAGTGTGTTGCAGGTTCACGCGGTGAGCGATCCTCGCCGTGGTTTGTTCGACCCCGACCAAGCCCGGCAATGGACGAACGTCTGGAGCCGAATAACCAAAAAACCTTTCTATCTGGCGCTGCCGGCATACGGTGTGGCGTTGTTGCCGAATGACGGCGGTGCGCCGGTCGTGGAAAGCGAAACTCGAATCGAACGTGACGGCAAGCGTCAGGAGTTGCTGGCCGATCCCCAACAATTGAGTCAACTCGCTGCACAATTGCGAAACGACCCTCCGAATCATCTGGCCGGATTGATCTGGTTTCGCCTGCCGCTGGCCAACGACCGGCGGGCGTGGAGCCTGACTACTTTGCGCGCCGTGTCGCGGGGAGATGCGCTCCATAGTCGGCTTACGCTGAGTTTCACGGAGCACCAGGGCCTGTATGACGTGAGCCTGATCAATCAGGGCAACCTCGACAGCGCCTGGCCCGAACGCATCACTGTCGCAGTGCAAGGCTGTGATGGCGCCGATGCACTCGCCGGTTATACGTTGCAACAAGGCCCGGATCTGCTTACCTTCACCCGCTTGCGTGAGGGGCGGATTGCAGCCGGCGGACAACGCGCCGTTGGTTGGGCTCGCTGCAGCAATATTGATCAAGGAGCTTCGAATGTTCACCCGTAACTGGCCGCGTCATCTGCTCTGCCTGAGCCTCAGCCTGCCACTGGGTTCGGCGTTGGCATGCGGGCCGGATTTCCCGATGCGCCTGCTGGATAACCGTGGTCAATCGTTGGCGGAGCTGCCGGAGGGCAACTTCAACTTCGAGATCAGCCGACTCGGGCACCGGATTGCCGGTTTGAATAACGTCAGCGCAACCACTTACAGCATGGATGGGCCAGACTACTCAGAGCAACGCAACCAGGCTGAACAGGCGGGTTTGACGCCGGCGCAGCAGGCATTGGTAAAGCAGCTGCGTAGCCTGACCAATGCCTCGCAGGTTGAAGTACAGGGCGCGAACTTGCCCGACGAAATCCGTTTTTATCTGGCCGGTGCGGTGGCGTTCAACGTGGGTGACCATGGGCTGGCAGCCGAATACTTCGAAAAAGTGCTGGCGCTGCCCGCGGATCAACGCGCTTTGCGCAGTACCTGGGCAGCGTACTCGCTGGGCCGGGCGCGATTCGTCATGAGTGCCGGGGCCGGTGCGGCTCCTGATCTGCTGGCGCAAGCTCGCAAGGCTTTTGAGCAAACACGGCAACTGAGTATCGACGGCTTCAGTGATCCGCTGGAACTGGGTGTGGCCAGTCTCGGCGAAGAGGCCCGCGTAGCCCGCACCGCCGGCGACTGGAACACGGCCATCGAACTCTATGCCACGCAGAACCTGCACGGTTCGGCGGTGGGCTATACCTCACTCAAGCTGTTGGTGGCTGACTTGGCGGCCATGCCCGAAGAGCAGTTGGCCGAACGGCTCAAGGGCAAACCGGTACAGCAACTGGTAACAGCATCGTTGATCAGTCGACTGGGCTGGTCGTTCGGTGAACAACCGGCAAACGAATTGAAGCTGATTAAATTGCTGCAAAACAGCACGCTGGGCAGCCTCGATAATGCGGATCGTCTGGCGGCGGTAAATTATCAACAGGGCGATTTCGCCAGCGCCAAGGCATTCGTTGAACACGCAGGTGATGGTGGGCTGGCGTGGTGGTTACGCGCCAAGCTGGCGCTGCGTGATGGTGATAAAACTGCTGCGGCCGCGGCGTATGCCAAGGCGGCGCAGGCCTTTCCTCAGAATGAATCCTGGGGCGATCGGCGAACGCCGGACTTCGATTATGAAACGCTGCAACCCAAATGTCGGGTTGATGGCGAAAGCGCGATTCTGGCCCTGCAACGCGGGGATTATCTACAAGCGTTCGACCAGCTTTATCGCAGCCAAAGTATCTACTGGTTTGACGCGGCGACGGTGGCCGAACGTGTGCTGACGCTCGACGAACTCAAGCATTACGTCGACACCCAGGTTCCAGCGCCACCCCCGCTCAGCCAGCATGACCGCGACAACTATGTGCCCTTGCCAGTGGCAGCGAGCCTGCGCAATTTGCTGGGCCGTCGGTTGTTACGCGAAGGGCATTATGAAGATGCGCCCGCCTATTTCGATAACGACGGGTTGCGCCACAAGGCCAGGCTGTATGGCGAGCAACGCCTGGCGGCCGATGCCGCTTGGTGGCCGACCCGCCGCGCCGCCGCTCTGTTCAACGCTGCGTGGACTGCACGTGAGTGGGGGATGGATATTCTCGGTTACGAGATGGCCCCGGATTTCGCCACCTTCGCCGGCAACTACAGCCTTGAAAGCACTGAGTTGAAAGTCGGGCCGCTGGTGGCCGAAGACGAAGTGAAGCGTCAGCAGGCCAGCGCTGCCCAGCCTGATCAGCGTTATCACTACCGCTTTGTCGCCACACAATTGGCCAATCGCGCTGCGGATAATCTGCCGCATACCAGTCAGGCATTTGCTGCTGTGCTCTGTGAAGCGGCCGGTTGGAACAGCAGCCTTGCAGATCAAAGTGCGCTCTACCAACGCTATGTCAAAGACGGGCCTTTTGTGGAATGGGCGGCGGACTTTGGCAACCAATGCCCGTATCCCGATTTCGAGAACGCCGATAAACGCTATGTCACCCAGGTTACCGATGCCGCTCGCTCTGCATTGCGTCCATACAAGACGCCTTTGCAGGTGGGCAGCGTTGTTGCGGTCACGGCAGCGGCACTGTTGCTGATCAATCGCCGCCGCCGTAAAGCGCAGTAAGGTTCAAGCCTGTTGCACAAAGGTCAGCCGTACGGCGAAACCGATCAACAGGCTACCGAATAACCATTGCTGCAAGCGCTGGGCCGAAGGGCTGCGTTGCAACCAGCGGCCGAGCGCTGTACCGATCAGGGCATAGGTGCTGTCGAAGAGCAAACCGACGCCGACCAGCACACCACCCAACACTGCAAATTGCGCGAGCACCGGCCCGGCCTGTGGGTTGATGAATTGCGGCAGTAACACGGAACAAAACAGCAGCGCCTTGAGGTTGAGCAGGTTGGTCAACAGACCGCGACGGATCGCTTCGCGCCAGCGGGCTTTCTGTATCGGTTGATGGCTGTGCAAGGCCGGCAGCATCGTCGTTCGCAGGCATTGAATGCCGATCCACAGCAGATACGCGGCACCCGCCAGTCGCACCACGTCGAATGTCCAGGGCGCCGCTTTGAACAATGCCGCCAGCCCCAGCGCCGCCAGTACAACGTGACAGCCGCGGGCTACTGCGAGTCCCACCGCTGTGGCGAGTGCCGCTCCTTTTCCCTGACGAGCACCGGTCTGCAACAGCAGGATCATGTCAGGACCAGGCAACAGATACACCACGGCCAGTGCCATGAAAAACAGCCAGAGTCCTGCCATGTTGCACCCCATTTGTTGTCGATTTGGTAGGGCCAGTGTAGGGCGCAAGGGCAGGGCAGGTGCTTGCGTAGTTTGCTTCAAGATTGGGCTTTGTTGGCATAATCTGCCATGAACAGAACACATGACCATCGGAATCTGCCAAACATGAAACTGGATGCCTACGATCGCAAGATTCTCGCTGCACTGCAGCGCGATGGTCGCTTGACCAACGTGCAATTGGCCGAAGAGATCGGCCTGTCGGCGTCGCCCTGTTTGCGACGGGTACGCATGCTCGAAGAAGCCGGGGTGATTCGCGGTTATCAGGCCAACCTCGATCGCGATGAAGCCGGTCTTGGGTTGACGGTGTTTGTTGGCGTGAAGGTCGAGCGTCACAACGACGAACAGGCCGAGTCGTTTCGCCTGGCGGTCACGGCTTTGCCTGAGGTGATCTCGGCGTTTCTGGTGTCCGGGGAATCGGATTTTCTGTTGCAAGTGGTGGTGCCGGATCTGCGCGCGTACGACCGCTTTCTCACCGGATGCCTGTTGAAGTTGCCGGGTGTGAGCGATATCCGCAGTAACTTTGCGATCCATACGGTGAAAGCACCGGGCCCGCTTCCGTTGACGCATTTGCCTGGCTGAAGTGAATAGCTCGCCGCCTGCCGCAGGCTGCGAGCTTTTGATGTTGTTACATCTGGGTTGCCATTCCCTCCACATTCATCGCGGCCTGTCGCAAGGCTTCAGAACGGGTCGGATGCGGATGGCAGGTCAGGGCTATGTCTTCGGCTGACGCGCTGAACTCCATGGCCACGCAATATTCGCCAATCATTTCACTGACGCTCGGGCCTACCAGATGCACGCCGAGGATCTCGTCGGTGCGCTCATCGGCCAGCACTTTGGCAAAGCCCTCGGTCTCGTGATTGATTTTCGCCCGGCTGTTGGCGGTGAAGGGAAACTTGCCAACCTTATAGGCACGACCCTCGGCCTTCAGTTGTTCCTCGGTTTTGCCAACGCTGGCCAGTTCCGGTTTGGTGTAGATCACGTTGGGGATCAGCTCGTAATTAACCTCACCGGCCTTGCCAACGATCTGCTCGACACACGCCATGGCTTCGTCTTCAGCCTTGTGCGCGAGCATCGGACCTGATGTCACGTCACCAATGACCCAAATGCCAGCGACTTCGGTGCGGTGACCCTTGTTGGCGAGCATGCCGCGCTTGTCCGTGGCCAAGCCAACGTTCTCCAGGCCCAGGCCCTGTGTATAAGGTCGGCGTCCGATGGCCACCAACACATAATCAGCGTCGAGCACTTCGGCGGTTCCACCAGCGGCCGGTTCGACGTTGAGCTGCACACCTGTGTCAGATGTGGTTGCGCTCGTCACTTTCGAACTCAACTTGAAGCTGATCCCCTGTTTGCTCAAGGAGCGTTGCAGGGTTTTACCTGCTTCACCATCCACGCCAGGGCAGATTCGATCGAGGAACTCCACCACTGTCACCTTCGCGCCCAGACGCCGCCATACCGAGCCAAGCTCCAGGCCAATCACGCCGGCGCCGATGACCACCAGGTGTTTCGGTACTTCCGTCAGCGACAGGGCACCCGTGGAGTCGAGGATGCGTTTGTTATCGATCTCGACACCGGGCAGGGGAGTCGGCTCGGAGCCCGTGGCGATGATGATGTCCCTGGCGCTCAGTTCGGTCGTGCCGCCAGCAGCATCCGTGACGCTGACTTTGCCCGGCCCGTCGATTCGGCCCCAACCTTTGATCCAGTCGACCTTGTTTTTGCGAAAGAGAAATTCGATGCCCTTGGTCAGCCCAGTCACGCTTTCATCTTTCTGCTTCATCATCTGCGCGAGATTGAGGCTCGGTTTGACCTCGATGCCGAGGTTGGCGAATTCTGCGCCCATGGCTGCGTCGTAGAGTTCGGAGGCATGCAGTAATGCCTTGGACGGCATGCAGCCAACATTCAGGCAGGTGCCACCAAGGGTGGCGCGCCCTTCCACGCAAGCCGCTTTCAAACCGAGTTGACCCGCGCGAATCGCTGCGTTGTAACCGCCGGGGCCACCGCCGAGTATCACGACGTCGTAAGTGCTCATGGATCTTCTCCTGGATTGAAAGGGATCGGAGGGGTAACCGTAGCCTTTGAGTAAAATTACGAGCGTAATATGTGCGTCCGAGGCATTCCGGTCAAGGCTTCGCCTTCGCTGCGCAGAATTCAGTGTGGTTCCACGTGGAACAAATGCTGGGCTGAGAACATTTTCATCCACTAGCGCAGTACGGGTAACAATTGTTAGAACTGTCCGTCGTGGCCGTAGTCATTTAAGTGAGGGCACGGCATTTTGTGCATTCGCTCCCTATGAGTCATTACGGCGCGAATCATGGAAAACGGCGATTAATTGTGTAGCCTGCTATTTTTCCAAGATGGTCTACCCTCTGATCAGACGTCTGAAACAAGGGGGGAATCTCCATGCTCGCGCAACTTCCACCGGCCTTACAGAATCTGCAGTTACCGCTACGCCTGCGACTCTGGGATGGCCATGAGTTCAATCTGGGGCCGACGCCCAGCGTCACGATTGTGGTCAAGGACCCACAAATGGTTACCCAGTTCACCCATCCCAGCCTGGATGCGCTTGGCGCGGCATTTGTCGAAGGCAAACTGGAGCTGGAAGGCGCCATCAGCGACGTCATCCGCGTCTGCGATGAATGGAGTCAGGCGTTGCTGGATGAGGACGATGGCAGCCAGCCTGTGCGTACCGTCCACGACAAGGAAACTGACGCCAAGGCGATCTCCTACCATTACGACCTCTCCAATGCTTTTTATCAGCTGTGGCTCGACAGCGACATGGCGTATTCCTGCGCGTACTTCGAGACCGGCAGTGAATCGCTGGAGCAGGCTCAACAAGCAAAATTCCGTCATCTATGCCGCAAGTTGCGACTGCAACCTGGCGAGTATCTTCTGGATGTCGGCTGCGGTTGGGGTGGTTTGGCACGTTATGCGGCCCGTGAATTCGGCGCGAAGGTGTTCGGCATCACGCTCAGCAAGGAACAACTCGCGCTGGCCAGGGAGCGGGTCAAGGCTGAAGGCCTGGAGGATTTGGTCGAACTGCAATTGCTCGACTACCGCGACCTGCCGCAGGACGGCCGATTCGATAAAGTCGTCAGCGTTGGCATGTTCGAACACGTGGGGCACGCGAATCTTCCCGAATACTGCAAAACCCTGTTCGGCGCAGTGAAGGAGGGTGGCCTGGTGATGAACCACGGGATCACCGCCAAACACACCGACGGGCGCCCGGTAGGACGGGGGGCTGGAGAATTCATCGAAAAATACGTATTTCCCAACGGCGAGTTGCCGCACCTGGCAATGATCTCTGCCGAGATCAGTGAAGCGGGTCTGGAGATCGTCGATGTCGAGAGTCTGCGCCTGCATTACGCGCGCACGCTGGATCACTGGAGCGAACGCCTGGAAGACAACCTTGAAGCCGCCGCCAAACTGGTGCCTGAACAGGCGTTACGCATTTGGCGTCTATACCTGGCCGGGTGCGCCTATGCCTTCGCTCGCGGCTGGATCAATCTGCACCAGATTCTCGCGGTGAAGGCGCATGCCGATGGCAGTCATGAACTGCCATGGACGCGGGACGATATCTACAATCCTTAAAGTATCGGTGAAATAAGCCGGGCGACCCGCATACCGACCTGTTGCAGGTGGCGAGTCTCCCGGCCTTCCTCTTTGGCGATTTCGTGGGCTTGGGCAAAGTCATCGTTGAGCATCTGCTCCACTTCGCCGGCAAATGTGCTGTCGACCGTCAGCAACATCACTTCGAAATTCAACCGGAACGAGCGGTTATCCATGTTGGCGCTGCCAATGGCGCTGATCTCACTGTCGATCAACACCACTTTCTGATGCAGGAAACCCGGCTCATAGCGGAAAACCCGTACGCCGGCGCGCACGGCTTCAAAGGCATAGAGGCTGGAGGCGGCGTAGACGATTCGGTGGTCAGGCCGCGACGGCAACAGAATTCGCACATCGACACCACGTAATACCGCCAGTCGCAGGGCGGCGAAGACGGCTTCGTCGGGTATGAAGTAGGGACTGGTGATCCACACGCGTTCTGTCGCCGCGTGGATGGCCTCGACGAAGAATAACGAACAGGTCTCGTAGGGATCCGCCGGGCCGCTGGCGAGCATTTGACACAGTACGCCGTCGTCCGGGTACACCTCCGGCAGGATAAGCGGCGGCAACGAACGGGCTGCCCAGAACCAGTCTTCGGCGAAGGATTCCTGCATGCAGGCCACTACCGGTCCACGCACCTGTACATGAGTATCGCGCCAGGGCGCCAAGGGTGGTTTCTCCCCCATGTACTCGTCGCCCACGTTGTGCCCCCCGACGAAGCCGATAACGCCGTCGACCACCACGATCTTGCGGTGGTTGCGGAAGTTGACCTGGAATCGATTCAACCAGCCGCTGCGAGTGGCGAAGGCTTTGACCTCGACACCGGCGTCACGCAGTGACTGAACATAGCTGTGTGGCAAAGAGTGGCTGCCGATTCGATCATAGAGCAGATAGATCGCCACGCCTTCAGCTGCTTTTTCCAACAACAGTTTATGCAGGCGCTGGCCGAGACGGTCGTCGTGAATGATGAAAAACTGGATCAGCACCGCTTCCCGGGCTTGGCTGATGGCATCGAAAATCGCATCGAACGTTGCCCGGCCATTGATCAACAGTCGTACGTCGTTGTTGGCCAGGCACGGCATGCGCCCCAGCTTGGGCATGGCCCTTAACGACGCGTAAGCGGTGGAAGCACGAGCGGTTAGCGCCTCTTCAACCCACGGCCGCCAGTTGAGCTCAGAAATTGCCTTGCGCATTTCTTCGTTGGCCTGACGTCGGGCCTTGATGTAACCATCGAAGGTGCTGCGACCGAACACCAGATAGGGGATGAGTGTCAGGTAAGGCATGAAGACCAGTGACAGCGCCCAGGCAATCGATCCCTGAGCGGTTCGAACGGTCAACACGGCATGAATTGCTGCAATCGTGCCCAGGGAGTGCAGCAGGGCGATGGTGTAGCCAAAAATATGCGGTCCGAAATAATCCATGGGGGCAGCCTTGCTCCTGAAGATTCAATGCTTAACAGACCATGTTCCGGGCAGAATGTCGCTATTTAATTGGCCCATGAACCGAAGCTTGCGGCTGACGTCTAACGGCCACCAATGATCAGGAGTTACACGATGAACGTTCGTCTGCTGGGTTTGGCCATCACGCTGGGTTTGGCACTTCCTGTGGCCGCTCAGGCGCAGATGCTGCAACCGGGTTTGTGGGAATTGACCTCGAGCAACATGAAGGTCGATGACCAGAACCTGCCGGATCTGCAACTGATCCTCGGTCAGATACAAAGCCAGATGACCCCTGAACAACGGGCACAGCTGGAAAAACAGGGCATCACCATGGGGGGCAAAGGCATTCGCGCGTGCCTGACGCCGGAACAGGTCAAGACCGACAATATTCCGCTGACCGATCCGCAATCAGGCTGCAAGCAGGAAATCACCGAGCGCACCGGCAATCAGTGGAAATTCCGTTTCAGCTGTCCAAAAGCGCAGGGCGCGGGTGTCGCCACGTTCCTCAGTGACCGTGAGTTCACCACCAAGGTCAATGGCACGTTCAATGCCACCGGCATTCAGCAAAAGGGTAGCCTCGATACCCGCGCTGTATGGCTGGGGCAGGATTGCGGCACAGTTAAACCTCGGGCATAAAAAATTCGCGGGGTGCAGGCTCCCACGGGTCACGCCCTTGGGAGCTTCAACCACCGGCCATGCCGGTGGAGCTCAGCCATTCACACACCGCTTCAACCTTCATCCTGCCAAAATCCTCCCCGCTGTTACTGCGCACACTGACAAAGCCACCCGCCTTTTCCTTTTCCCCCACGACCACCAGGTACGGCACGGTTTGGCGGTGCTGGCGAATCTTGTAGCGGACCTTTTCGTTACGCAGGTCCGACAGGGCGCGAACGCCGCCACGACGTAACGTCTCGGTAACGGTGTGCGCGTAGTGGGCCTGGCGATCATCCATGCTGACGACCATCACATGCGCTGGCAGGCGCCAATACTGCAGCTCCTGATGACTGGACCAGCACGTTCCATAGACCCGTTGTTGCAAGGTGCCGCTGACGTGATCCAGGGCGAATGCCTGCAGTACCCTGGTGGTTGGGACATGCGGGCCGGTGGTCCAGTACTCGGTTTCACCGAGGCGATAGAGCGAAAGACTTTCCGACGACGATGTCGCCTTGCGGCGGATTGAATGGTTGGTTGCTGCCAACGATTGCATGCGCGCTTCGATGAGCGGCAGATCGGTCGCGGCGAGGGCTCGCTCGACGGCAAACTCGCAAAAGAACCCGTCACCCAGTGCCGAGCCCACGCGCATTTGCGCATGCGGATGAAGTTGTTTGACGGCCATCGCCAGCATCAGCGTGCAGGACCGGCGCAGGATCTCCAGGCCGTCCGGCTCCTGCGGCGTGACTATGCTGACCCGGGCATTGGCTGCGACCAGGAATTCGCAATCCACCAAGACGCCGTTGACGCGTCCGGCCACCGCCGCGTTGGCCAGCCCCAGGCCAATACTTGCGGCGATTTCATGCACGGTCAGTGGTTGGTCGTACTCACGCAATGAACCATCGGGCAGGGTGATCTGGATCATGATTATTGTTCTCGAATACTTCGATCACACGCGCTAGCGGTTTAACCATAGAACCAAATCCCGTCCGCTGTCATGTAGACATTTGTCGAGGTTCGATTCGTCCGGATGGTCATCCGAAAGCAGGCTCAATTGCCCAATGCCGGGATTGGCTATGAGGTATCGCAACGATGCTTCGCCTTACCCAATCAGGCAGGGTTAGCCCCTCATGAGCGAGCCCATCATCGAAACACCATCACAATGTTATGGTATAACATGATTATCGCGATCGTTATTCGTGAAGAATTTTTCATGTTTGGCAAGCCCCGAGGGTTGACCGGGCTTTCTATGAGGAGCAACTGATGGCAAATCGCCTACCTGTCACGGTCCTGTCGGGCTTTTTAGGGGCCGGAAAAAGTACACTTCTTAATTACATACTACGTAATAGAGAAAACCTTCGGGTTGCGTTGATCGTCAATGACATGAGTGAAATCAACATCGACGGCGGCGAGGTGCAGCGCGATGTCAGCCTTAATCGCGCCGAAGAAAAACTCGTTGAAATGAGCAATGGCTGCATCTGCTGCACCTTGCGTGAGGATTTGCTGGAGGAGGTCGGCAAGCTTGCCAATGAGGGACGCTTTGATTACCTGTTGATCGAATCCACGGGCATTTCCGAGCCGCTACCCGTCGCGGAAACCTTCACGTTCCGCGACGAAAACGGGCAAAGCCTCACGGATATTGCGCGGCTCGATACCATGGTCACCGTGGTCGATGGCATGAATTTCCTGATCGATTACCAAGCCGCGCAAAGCCTCGCATCCCGAGGCGAAACGCTGGGAGAAGACGATGAACGCGCGATCACCGACCTGCTGATCGAGCAGGTGGAGTTCGCTGATGTGATCCTGATCAGCAAGATCGACCTCATCAGCAGTGGCGATCGGGATGAGCTGATGGCGATCCTGAAACGGCTCAACGCCCAGGCTGAGATCATTCCAATGGTCATGGGCGAAGTACCGCTTGGCAAAATCCTCAATACCGGTCGCTTCGACTTCGACAAAGCCGCTCAAGCGCCTGGCTGGTTGCGTGAGTTACGCGGCGAACATGTTGCTGAAACTGAAGAGTACGGCATTGCCTCCAGCGCTTATCGGGCACGTCGCCCCTTTCATCCGCAACGCTTTTTCAGTTTCATTGACCGGCCATGGGTCAATGGCAAACTGCTGCGTTCCAAGGGGTACTTCTGGCTGGCCAGCAAACATATGGATGCCGGAAGCTGGTCCCAGGCGGGAGGATTGGTGCGCCATGGTTTCGCCGGGCGCTGGTGGCGCTTTGTGCCGAACAACCAATGGCCGCAGGAAGAGGAAAGCACAGCCGCCATTATGGAAAACTGGACCAGCGACACAGGAGATTGCCGCCAGGAACTGGTCTTCATCGGTCAGAACATCGACTTCAAACAACTCACTGCAGAGCTCGACGATTGCTTGCTGACAGACGCTGAAATGGCGCTGGGAGTCCAAGGCTGGCGAATGCTCCCGGACCCCTTTGGCCCTTGGCATGAAGAGGCCGCCTGAGCTTTCCATTGACCCCGTTCAGAAGTCGTGGGTTGCTGCTGTCGCTTAACAACGCTGGAGCAGCACGCCGCTCAAGGCTTCAGCCAGGTGCCCTGGCTTTGCGCTTCGCAGTACGGCTGCAAATACGCCGCATCGGTGGCCACGCCGTAATAGTGAATATCCTGCCGGTAAGGCATATTGGCGACTTGAGCGTTGCTGCACACGCCGAACGCTCCTGCAGGGCACTGGTCGACGTATTGCACGTCGACCTTCTGCCCGGCCAGGTTCGGTTGGCAGAAGCCGTCGGCGAACAGTTTTTGCGGGATGTTGCGGTTCTGCTGGCAGACTTTGACGTCGAGTCGTTCCGCCTGGCTATGGACAACGCAGGCCTGCGCCAGCGCTTCACCACTGGCAAGCGTCAGCAGAAACGCCAATCCAATCCACCGCATCCTTACCTCCTCAGAAACCTTCGATCATGTTGCAGAATATTCCCACCCATGTCATCGCCGGGCCATTGGGGGCCGGCAAGACCAGCCTGATCAAGAACCTGCTGGCGCAACGTCCCGCGGATGAACGCTGGGCAGTGCTGATCAACGAGTTCGGTCAGATTGGCATCGACGCTGCACTGCTCACCCAGGAAGACGATGGTATCGCACTGGGGGAAGTGGCCGGGGGGTGTTTGTGTTGCGTCAACGGTGCGCCATTTCAGGTCGGTCTCGGGCGTTTGCTGCGCAAGGCGCGGCCGGATCGATTGTTCATCGAGCCTTCCGGCTTGGGGCATCCGATGAATTTGCTCAAGCAGTTGAGCGAGCCGCCATGGCGAGGCGTGTTGAGTCTGCAACCCTGTGTGCTGGTACTCGATGCGCAAGCGCTTGTAGCGGGTAAGCCGCTGCCTGAGGCCCAACAGGAGGCGCTGAACAGTGCGGGATTGTTGCTGATGAACAAGTCTGAAGGACTTGCGCAAGCGGACCGGCAGCGAATTGCCGCCACGTTGCCGATGCGTAAACTGCATTGGACGCAACAAGCTGCGCTGTCTTTGAGTGAGTTGCCCGGACTGGTTTCGCGAGCGGTGGCGGGTGTGGATAACTTTGTGATGCCGAAAAGTCTGGCGCAGCTCGCGGCGATCTGGAGCGACCCGGTTCTGCCGATCTGTTTAAGCCAGGAACAGGAGGGGGGCTGGAGCATCGGCTGGCGCTGGCATCCGAGCCAGGTCTTTGAGGCCGCTCTCGTTGCGCGCTGGCTTGAAAGCCATTGCTGGCGGCGTGCGAAGCTGGTTATTCACAGTGACAAAGGCTGGATATCGGCCAACGCGCTGGATAATTCCGTGGTGGCGTGGCAACCGAGTGAATGGCGTAAGGATTCGCGGATTGAATTGATTTTCAGTGCGCCGCAAGACCTCGAAGTGCTGCAAAGAGGCCTGGCCAACTGCCGGAGGCATTGAAGATCACGACCGCCACTTGTTGTGTTCCTGCCGCCAATGATTCAGCTCGATCACCTGAGCGCTTGGCTTGACCACATCGACCACAGGGGGCGTGTTGTCAAACGGCATCGGGTACGGCGCCAGTTCGATTTGCGCGCTGTGGGCACCGAACTGAGTGATGGTGCCGTTATGCCGCGTTTCGCCGGTGACCGTGAATTCAAAGTTATACACACGGGCCAGACGTCTCCGGCCAGCGGCATCCTTGATGAAGCCCATTTTTTTCAGCGCCACGTTGCCATCGAGCAACTCGATCCCCAGGTTGCTGCAATGCTGCTTGACCCGCTCCAACGCACGTTCGCGCAAGCCGTGGTTGTGCCAAAGCCAGGCGCCAGCAGTGGCGAGCAGCATCAGCACGAAAATATTTCCAAGGGTCAGCATCAACAGGGCGCTCCAACAAGATAGTGTCAGCTTAACTGCGTCGCCGGTCTGTCGTACAGGCTGCGTTTAGTCGCATACTGCGCCGCTCGAATTTCAATCGTTTTACGGAAATCTCACCGCATGAAACGTACACCCCATCTGCTCGCTATCCAGTCCCACGTGGTGTTCGGTCACGCTGGCAACAGTGCCGCGGTTTTCCCGATGCAGCGGGTCGGGGTGAATGTCTGGCCGCTGAACACCGTACAGTTCTCCAACCACACACAGTACGGGCAGTGGGCCGGTGACGTGCTGGCGCCGCACCAGATCCCTGATCTGGTCGAAGGCATCGCGGCGATTGGCGAGCTGGGCAATTGCGACGCAGTGCTCTCGGGCTATCTCGGCAGCGCGGCGCAGGGCCGGGCGATTCTCACAGGGGTGGAGCGGATCAAGTCGATGAATCCCAACGCGCTGTACCTGTGTGATCCGGTCATGGGTCATCCGGAGAAGGGCTGCAGCGTGCCCGCGGAAGTCAGCGATTTTCTGCTGGAAGAAGCCGCCGCCGTGGCTGACTTCATGTGTCCGAACCAACTGGAACTCGACAGCTTCTCGGGGCGCAAGCCGCAATCGCTGTTTGATTGCCTGGCGATGGCGCGCTTGTTACTGGCACGCGGGCCGAAGGCGGTGTTGGTCAAACATCTGGACTACCCGGGAAAAAACCCGGACGTCTTCGAAATGCTGCTGGTGACAGCGCAAGGCAGTTGGCACCTGCAACGCCCGCTGTTGGCGTTTCCGCGCCAACCTGTGGGCGTTGGTGATCTGACGTCCGGGTTGTTCCTGGCGCGTGTGCTATTGGGCGATAGCCTGCTGGCAGCTTTCGAGTTCGCCGCATCGGCGGTGCACGAGGTGTTGCTCGAGACTCAGGCCTGCGCCAGCTATGAGCTGGAGCTGGTGCGCGCGCAGGATCGGATTGCCCATCCGCGGGTGCGGTTCGAGGCGACATCGATCAGCCTTTGATCGAAGTGCAAAAAAGATCGCAGCCTGCGGGGATCTGAATTCCTCTGCAGGAACTGCCGCAGGCTGCGATTTTTTTGCTTTACGCGTCGCCTTTGATTTCCTGGTAACGCTTTTCCAGTTCCTGGCGAATCTGGCGGCGTTGCTGCGCCTGCATATAGCGACGCTTGTCTTCGCTGTTCTGCGGTTGCAGTGGCGGCACCGGGGCGGGTTTACGTTGGTCATCCACCGCGACCATGGTGAAGAAGCAGCTGTTGGTGTGACGCACTGAGCGCTCACGGATATTTTCGGTCACCACCTTGATGCCCACTTCCATGGACGTGTTGCCGGTGTAGTTGACCGAGGCGAGAAACGTCACGAGTTCGCCGACATGGATCGGTTCACGGAAAATCACCTGGTCCACCGACAGGGTCACCACGTAGCGACCTGCATAACGGCTGGCGCAGGCGTAGGCCACTTCATCGAGGTATTTGAGCAGGGTGCCGCCGTGAACATTGCCAGAGAAGTTGGCCATGTCGGGGGTCATCAATACTGTCATCGACAGTTGGGCGTTTCCGGGTTCCATAGCGTTCTCACGGTTCAAGGCCAGGTTTGAGGGGACGCACCTCTACGGGTGCCTCGGCGGTTTTTTCAAACCAACAGTTATCGGGACGCCGGGCGGCTGATCGCCGTCACGCCGGATCGATCTGTTTCCATATATTGCACCGCCTTTCGGTTGGAAGTCGCGGTGTTACCCTTCAAAAGCCCATCCCCAAGGGCAAAATGCCTACGCGGATAGCGGATTTTCATTCTGCTCGCTCGGACGATTCCCACGCCCGATGTATGAGCAGCGTCACCCAAGGAGCCTCACACCATGCATGCCATCAGTTTTATTCAGGACCTGGCAGTGATCATGTTGGTCGCAGGTGTGGTGACCGTTCTTTTCCACCGCTTCAAACAGCCCGTGGTGCTGGGGTACATCGTTGCCGGGTTCATCATTGGCCCGCACACCCCGCCGTTCGGCCTCATCCATGACGAAGAAACCATCAAGACCCTCGCGGAACTCGGGGTGATTTTCCTGATGTTCTGCCTGGGCCTCGAATTTAGCTTGCGCAAACTGTTCAAGGTCGGCGCCACGGCATTTATCGCGGCGTTCCTGGAAATCGTGCTGATGATCTGGATCGGCTACGAAATCGGTCGCTGGTTTGACTGGAACACCATGGATTCGCTGTTCCTGGGTGCAATCCTGGCGATTTCCTCGACCACCATCATCGTCAAGGCACTCAACGACCTGAAGATGAAAAACCAGCGTTTTGCGCAATTGATCTTCGGTGTGCTGATCGTTGAAGACATCCTCGGCATCGGCATCATCGCATTGCTCTCGAGCATCGCAGTCAGTGGCACGGTCAGCTCCGGCGAAGTGTTTTCTACGGTTGGCAAGCTTTCGCTGTTCATGATCGTCGCCCTGGTGATCGGCATCTTGCTGGTGCCGCGGTTGTTGGCCTATGTGGCGAAATTCGAAAGCAACGAAATGCTGCTGATTACCGTGCTGGGCCTGTGTTTCGGCTTCTGTCTGCTGGTGGTCAAGCTCGAATACAGCATGGTGCTCGGCGCATTCCTGATCGGCGCAATCATGGCTGAATCCCGGCAATTGCTGAAAATCGAGCGCCTGATCGAGCCGGTTCGCGACTTGTTCAGCGCGATTTTCTTCGTTGCCATCGGGTTGATGCTCGACCCGCTGATCCTGCTGCAATACGCCTGGCCGATTGCGGTCATCACCGTGGCAGTGGTTCTTGGCAAAATGCTGTCCTGTGGGCTCGGTGCCTTTATCGCCGGCAATGACGGACGTACCTCACTGCGCGTCGGGATGGGCCTTTCACAGATCGGCGAATTTTCTTTCATCATCGCTTCGCTGGGCATGACCCTGCAGGTCACCAGTAACTTCCTCTATCCGGTGGCGGTAGCGGTATCGGTGATCACTACGTTGCTGACGCCGTATCTGATTCGTGCCGCCGATCCGCTGTCGATCAAACTGGCGGCGGTGATGCCGCAGCGACTGGGACGCGTATTGGGGATGTATGGCGAATGGCTGCGCAGCATCCAGCCACAGGGCCAGGGAGCGCTGCTGGCGTCGATGATCCGAAGGATCTTGCTGCAAGTGGGGGTCAATCTGGCGTTGGTGGTGGCGATCTTCTTCGCGGGCGCTTACTTTGCCGAACGCATTTCCACTTATCTGCAGGATTGGATCAGTGATCCGAGTTGGCAGAAGGCATTGATCTGGGGAGGAGCGCTGCTGTTGTCGCTGCCATTCCTGATTGCCGCGTATCGCAAGCTCAAGGCGCTGTCGATGCTGTTGGCTGAGATGGGCGTGAAACCGGAGATGGCGGGGCGCCACACGCAGCGAGTGCGTCGGGTGATCGCCGAAGTGATCCCGATTCTCTCGCTGCTGGTGATTTTTCTGTTATTGGCAGCCTTGTCGGCCAGTATTTTGCCGACCAACAAGTTGCTGCTACTGATTGCCGTGGTTGCGGCCGCTGTGGCGGCGTTGCTGTGGCGCTGGTTCATCCGCGTCCACACGCGGATGCAGGTAGCCTTGCTGGATACGCTGGACAATCACAAGGATTCGCCAGGGCACTGACCCGGCCGGGCGTTAGCTGACTCAGCTTTCCAGCCAGACGTCCCGCGCCCAATGCCATACCGATTCCCAGGTTTCTTCTGTCACCAGCTCTTCTTCGGCGGACCATAACACCACGGTGCCGTCTTCTTCGACGCAGTAGTAGTCGTCGCCGTCCTGGCAGATCGGGATCAGGCTGCGATCCACGCCGGCATCCCAGGCGTTGGCGGCAACGTCCGGCAAATAGGTGTGCGATTGCGGGTCGGTGACGGTCACCGGCTCCAGGCTGCCGTAGACCACGTCGCTGACGGTCAGCAAAAACTCTCTGAAGACGAACGGAATGTCGATGAACAATTGTTCTTCAATTTCCACCAGCAGGTCTTCGTCAGGCAACTCCAAGGGGACCGGTACCGGTTCATTGGCTTCACGCAGTTGTTCGATGATTTCTTCCACGTCCGGGATCCTCTTGCTTGTATGGCGCGGTTTATATGGGGCGGTTTATACAGTAGCTCGCTATAGATGCAACCGCGAAATAGAAAACCCCAGCCGAGGCTGGGGTTTTTATTACCGCAAGTGAAGCGCGGAGGGTAATCAGCCGTTCTGGCGGATACCTGCGACCAGCCAAGGCTGGTTTTCGCCCTGTGCACGTTCCATGTTCCAGCTTTCGCTGAACACTTCGCCCTGGTCGAAACGCGAGGTTTTCGACACGCCGCTGAAGGTCAGGGTGGCGATGGTCTTGTCGGCGCGATCGTCCACACCGTCCAGTTGCACATTGAGGTTGTCGATGTAGGTCGACTGGAAGCCGTCGCCCAGATCGGCACGTTCGCGCTTGAGGAACTCCAGCATCTGCGGGGTGACGAACTCGGCGATCTTGTCCATTTCGTTCGCGTCCCAATGTTGTTGCAGGGACTGGAAGTGATTGCGCGCTGCTTCGATGAAGTTGCGTTCATTGAACCAGGCTGGAGCATTGATGACCGGACGAGCGGCGACGGGTGCTGCAGAACCGCCGAAGATCGAACCGCCGGCAGGCTTGTGTTCGAAAGCTTCACGCTGCATCGGCGCGTGACCGGCTGGTGCGAACTGCTCCTGCTGCTTGCGACGACGGGCGGCGATGAAGCGGAAGACCAGGAACGCGATGACCGCCATGATCAGGATGTCGAAGATCTGCATGCCCTGGAAGCCGTCGCCCATGAACATGGACGCCAGCAGGCCACCGGCGGCGATACCGGCCAGTGGGCCGAGCCAGCGCGAAGCGCCACCGGCCTTGGCAGCGGCGCCAGCGGCACCGGCAGCACCAGCGGTCGCCGCAGCGCCGCCCATGCCTGGAGAAGAAGGAGCCATCTGGCTGGTCTGGTGAGTTGGCGCAGCGCCTGCGCTTTTGCCACCACCGAAGCGCTTGGCGGCATTGACGTCGAGACTCATCGTCAGGCCGATGCACAACGCCATGGCGATGCTAAGAAAACGTTTCATAGAGGGAATTCCCATTTGTGGAAGGCACGCGCGCCATGTTGCACAGCTGAAGTGTTACTGGCTAGCGGCAGAGTGTTTCGGGCTTTTGCCTGACAGGTCGGGTTCAGCTTAATCAGGGCAATAAGGCCTGTTAACTTTGGTCTGTAGGAAGAGTGGATAAGTTCTGTAGGAAAGTTGCAAAACCCTGTGGGAACGAACAGGTTCGCTCCCACAGAAAATTGCTTTAAATCGCTTCCAGCTTCGCATACCCCAGCATCAACCACTTGCTGCCTTCGCTGAAGTTCACCTGCACCCTGGCCGCGGCCCCGGCGCCTTCGAAGTTGAGGATCACGCCGTCCCCGAAAATCGAGTGGCGCACGGTCTGGCCGAGGCTGAAGCCGGTCTGCGGAATCTCGCTGCCGCTGAACAGGTTGCCGCCGCTCATCGACTGGTTGCCGCCAAACGGGCGACTGACGCTGTTGGAAAGCCGCACTTCTTGAATCAGACCTTTTGGCACTTCGCGTACGAAACGCGACACCTTGTTGTAGGTCTCGCTGCCGTACAGGCGTCGGGTTTCCGCATAAGTCATCACCAGGTTCTGCATGGCGCGTGTGATGCCGACGTACGCCAGGCGCCGCTCTTCCTCGAGACGGCCAGGCTCTTCCAGGCTCATCTTGTGCGGGAACAGGCCTTCTTCCATGCCCACCAGGAACACGTAAGGGAATTCCAGACCCTTGGCGCTGTGCAGGGTCATCAGCTGAATGCTGTCTTCGTGCTCGTCGGCTTGGGTATCGCCAGCTTCCAGCGACGCGTGGCCGAGGAATGCCGCCAGTGGCGTCAGGTCCTCGTCCTCTTCGCTGTTTTCAAAGTTACGCGCAGCACTGACCAGTTCTTCAAGGTTTTCTACCCGGGCCTGGCCTTTCTCGCCTTTTTCCGCTTCGTGATAGGCGATCAACCCCGACTGCTCGATGACGGTCTGGGTCATCAGGTGCAGCGGCATTTCCATGCACTTGGCGGCAAGGTTTTCGATCAGCTCGACAAATGCGCCCAATGCGCTGGCGGCGCGACCGGTAAGGCCCTTGTTGGCTACCAGTTGTTGCATCGCTTCCCACATCGACACATCGCTGTGGCGTGCATGCTCGCGAATCGCTTCGACGGTTTTTTCGCCGATGCCGCGGGCGGGTACGTTGATCACCCGTTCCAGCGCGGCATCGTTGCCACGGCCTTCAAGCAGGCGCATGTAGGCCATGGCGTTTTTGATTTCCGCCCGCTCGAAGAAGCGCTGACCACCGTAGATGCGGTACGGAATGCGCTCGCGCAGCAAGGCTTCTTCCAAAACGCGCGATTGGGCGTTGGAGCGGTACAGAATCGCAATATCGCTTCGCGCCAGGCCGGTTTTCAGCGCACTTTCGATGGTTTCGACAACGTAGCGTGCTTCATCGTGTTCGTTGAAGGCGGCATACAGGTTGATGGCTTCGCCATCGCCGCCGTCGGTCCACAGTTCCTTGCCCAGGCGACCGGTGTTGTTGGCGATCAGGGCGTTGGCAGCCTTGAGGATACCGGCCGTGGAACGGTAGTTTTGCTCCAGACGAATGGTCTCGGCGTCCGGGAAGTCTTCGGAATACTGGTAGATGTTCTCGATTTTCGCGCCGCGCCAGCCATAGATCGACTGGTCGTCATCGCCAACCACCATCAGGCTGTCGCCGCCCTTGGCCAGCAAGCGCAACCAGGCGTACTGCACGGCGTTGGTGTCCTGGAACTCGTCCACCAGAATGTGCCGGAAGCGCTTTTGATAATGCGCCAGCAGGCCCGGATGATCGCGCCACAGGTCGAGGGCGCGCAGCAGCAGTTCGGAGAAGTCGATGACACCGGCGCGCAGACACGCAGCCTCATAGGCTTCATAAATGCTGCGCATGGTCGCCAGGAACAGGTCGCCGCTGGCTTGAATGTGTTGCGGACGCAGACCTTCGTCTTTTTGCCCGTTGATGAACCATTGGGCCTGACGCGCCGGCCAGCGTTGCTCGTCCAGGCCGAGCTCGCGGATCACCCGCTTGACCAATCGTTGTTGGTCATCACTGTCGAGAATCTGGAAGGTCTGGCTCAGGCCTGCCTCTTGCCAGTGCGCCCGCAGCAAGCGGTGCGCCAGGCCGTGGAAGGTGCCGACCCACATGCCGGCCGGGTTGATACCCATCAGCTGTTCGATGCGGTGACGCATCTCGGCAGCGGCCTTGTTGGTGAAGGTCACCGACAGAATGGAGTGGGGCGACGCGTTTTCGACCTGGATCAACCAGGCGATACGGTGCACCAGCACTCGGGTTTTACCGGAACCAGCACCGGCCAGGACCAACTGACGGCCTACGGGGGCCGCTACGGCCTGACGTTGGGCATCGTTGAGGGAGTTCAGCAAAAGGGAGAGGTCATCGCGCATCGGGGCATTCTAGGGGGCGGCGCCACACCGGGCAAATCCCGCTTTGCATTAGCCGATGAAAGAGATGTGCGGGACGACCGGTCAGTCATTGTCCGTAAGCATTGCAGCTACATGCCTGGCGGCATTTGCGCGGGGGCGGGTGGCAGGCAGATTTGTCTGTTTTTTGACCGGCAGCAGTTTGGTCAGGGCAGATGCTTGTGTATGCTCCGTCGACGTTTCGGGCTCATGCTCATCATTATAAGAACAAGAATATCGCCTATGACCCTCAGCTTCGACCTGTCGGGCCCCACTGCGCAGCCCCGGGTTATTCGTAAACAATACGCCATGGAGATGGCGGTCGAACGCACGCGTCTGCTGTATCAGGGCTCTCTGCTGCCTACGCTGTTCATGTTGATCAATGGTCTGGTCTGCGCCGGTTTACTCTGGAGTCCGCAGCGTTACTTCCTGGTCACGGTCTGGCTGGTATGGCTGCTGTCACTGGTGGCATTGCGGGTGATTCAGGTTGCCGCCTTCGATTCGGCCATTCCCAATCGTCAGGCTCACCCCATTTGGCTACGCATGTTTTTATTGGGCTCCGGCCTCACCGGCCTGACTCTGGCGGGTGCCGGCATCGCCCTGGTTCCCGCCGATAACTTCATTCAGCAGGCCTGGGTCTTCGGCCTCATCGGTGCCGCGGCGCTTTCCGCCAGTGTGGCTTATGCGGTCAGTTTGCCGGCCTTTCTTTCGTTCACCTTGCCCTGTCTGCTGCCGGCCATCGCTTACATGTTTTGGGGGGGAGACGAGCAGCAGCAAGGTTGGGGCTGGTTTGGATTGATTCTGCTGGGTGCACTGAGCGTGGTTGCCTGGCAGGTCAATCGTTTGATCGATCGGGGCTTGATGCGACGTTTTCAGAATCAGGCGCTCATCGAACACCTGCAACAGGCACAAAGTTGCAGTGACCAGCTCAATCAGAAGCTGGCCAAGGAAATTGAGCAACGCCAGCGTGCCGAAGAAGAATTGCGGGAAATCCAGACCGACCTGGAAAACCGTGTTGCCCAGCGCAGCCTCGAACTGGACGCCGCCAGCCAGGCGTTGAGCAAGAGTGAAGCGCGCCTGGCGCTGGCCCTGAAGGCCAGCGAATTGGGGCTGTGGGACTGGAACCTGCAAACCGACGAAGTTCACCACACGCAGATTCAGGAATTGTTCGGCCTGGAGCCGGAACAGGTGACGGGCATTTTGCGTCACCTCAAGCCGCGGCTGCACCCGGAGGACCTTCCCGGACTAAAAAGAGCACTGGTCGAGCATTTGAAAGGGCGCACCGAGGACTATCAGATCGAATATCGCGTGCGGCATGGCGACGGCCACTGGGTCTGGATCGAGGACCGCGGGCGGGCAGTCGAGCGTGGCGAAAACGCAAGGGTGATTCGCATGGTCGGCACCCGTCGCGACATCAGCGTCAGCAAAGGTCTGGAAGAGCAGCGGCAGCTGGCCGCGACCGTGTTCGAAGCGGCCAGCGAAGGCATTGTGATTTTCGATCCGAATTACAAGCTTATCGCGATCAATCAGGCTTTCAGTCGGGTGACCGGCTACGACATCGAGGACATGATCGGGCGCAATGTCGTTGAATTACCGTGCAGCCGCGATGCGCGCAGGCATTACGCGGCGATTCACCAGGCGCTGGAACAGCAGGGCAGTTGGCAAGGCGAACTGGTGGAAACCCGCAAGAACGGCGAGATGTATCCGCAATGGCTGCAGCTGAACGCCGTACGCGATACTCGGGGAAATGTCAGTCATATCGTGGGCTTCTTCGCTGATCTTTCGGCGCGCCGAGAGTCCGAAGAGCGCATGCGTTATCTTACGCATTACGACGAACTGACCGGCCTGGCCAACCGCTCGATGTTCCGCGAACGACTCAGCGAAGCGCATCAACGGGTGCGTCAGGGCGGTTATCGCAGCCTGGCGTTGCTGCACATCAATCTGGACCGCTTCAAGCAGCTCAACGACAGCCTGGGGCATGAAATCGCTGACCAGTTGTTG
The DNA here is from genome assembly GCF_004321495.1 of Pseudomonas sp. Sample_10. Lineage (NCBI taxonomy): Bacteria > Pseudomonadati > Pseudomonadota > Gammaproteobacteria > Pseudomonadales > Pseudomonadaceae > Pseudomonas > Pseudomonas sp. Sample_10. The sequence continues at coordinate 14,994 of NZ_RCOE01000177.1, read as the reverse complement.
CAGAAGATGGCTCGACGGTTGGTGAATGCATTGCCGGAAGCGGACACCATCGCGCGCCTGTCCGGTGACGAATTCGCGGTGCTGTTCAACGCTTACGGCAACCTGTCGAGCCTGGCGCGGGTGGCGACGCGTCTGGCGAGCAAGTTGCGGTTGCCGGTGACCATTGATGGGCATGAGCTGGTGGTCAGCGCGTCGATGGGCATCAGTTTATTGCCGGACAGCGCCCGAGATATTTCGGCATTGGTCAGTCAGTCGAACATGGCCATGCAGCACGCAAAGCATCTGGGAGGGAACAACTTCCAGTTCTATACCGACAGTTTGCAAGCCAGCACGCTGGAGCGTTTGCAAATGGAAAACCAACTGCGAAAGGCTGTCGAAGAGAAGCAGTTGAAGGTGTTTTATCAACCGAAATTGTGCCTTGCCACGGGCAAGTTGAATGCCGCCGAGGCCTTGGTGCGTTGGGATCACCCGACCATGGGCCGAGTGCCTCCTGGGGATTTCATCGGGTTGGCCGAGGAAACCGGGCTGATTGGTCCGATAGGCGAGTTCGTACTGCGTCAGGCTTGCTGGCAAGCCTGTGAATGGCAGCGGCAGGGACTTGAAGCGATTCGGGTATCTGTGAACCTGTCCGTGCACCAACTGCGACAGGGCAAGCTGGTCAGTCTGGTGCGCCAGGTCCTGGAAGAAACCGGGCTGGAGCCGCGCTACCTTGAGCTGGAACTCACCGAAAGCCAGTTGCTGGACAGCGTCGAACACATCATTGCGACGTTCCAGCAATTACGTGATCTGGGCGTGAAACTGGCGATTGATGATTTCGGCACAGGCTATTCGTCCTTGAGTTATCTGAAGCGGATTCCCGTCGATTACGTGAAGATCGATCAAGCGTTCATTCGTGGCCTGGGGGAGGGTAGCGAAGATGCGGCGATTACTCGGGCGATCATCGCCATGGCGCACGGCCTGGCATTGAAGGTCGTGGCGGAAGGCGTCGAGCGGATCGAACAGCTTGAGTTTCTGAAGGCTGAACACTGTGATGAAGTGCAGGGTTATCTGGTCAGCCGCCCGGTAGAGGCCGAAACCCTGGCCGGCTTGCTGCATGCTCAGGCCGCCAGTTGAGTAGAAGGCGTCCCGGTCTCAGCAGCTGAGACTGCGGGACGCCTGAATTGCCGGAAGCGCAATTGATGCTTAGTGGGTGATCGATACTTTATCGATATGGTGCAGCAACTTTCCTTCGTAGAAGATGCTCACGCTGCAAATATCAGAGTTGCCCGGCACTTTGTATTCTACAAACTTGTCGGTTTCGACTTGCAGTGAAATTTCATTGGAGTTTTCCAGTTTAAGTTCCAGGCGCAAGTCATAGGATTTATCTTGCTCTTCGCTCACTTCCAGCTTTGGTGTAATGCCCGTATGCGCCACGGTTACGATGCCATAGGTGCGAAACGAAGCGGCGCCTGGCATGCGGTCGATCTGTGCGGTCCAGCCTTTGGTTTTAATAGTCATGATGTGTAGCTCCTTTAGTTTTGATTCGCTTCCTGCGCAATTAATATACCCAGCTGAAGTTTGCTTTGGTTGAATTTTGTTAGTTTGATTTGTAAATCGGCGTGTGTTGTTATCGAGTGCTCATGCCGCATTGGTTTTATATATTGCCAAGTAACTAAGTAAATATTTGCCAGTTCAAAACCAGTGTTTCGGCCCCGCGTCATGAGTGCTACATGAGGCGCGGACGCCAGAAATCGAGGGATTCGGTAACGCATTGAGCAGGCAAAAAGCCGATTCATGTAGTATAACTACAAGCGTGCTACATCCCCGGCACCTGCCAATAACAAAGAGTCCAGCCCTTTGAATCTGCTGCAACACATCGCCCAGTCACGTCACCTGTTACGCAAGTCGGAGCTCAAGGTCGCCGATCATGTGCTGCTTGACCCTGCGGCTGTGATGCACAGCTCCATGGCCGACCTGGCCCATAGCGTAGGCATCAGTGAGCCGACCATCGTGCGCTTTTGCCGCGCCATCGGGTGTTCCGGGTTCCAGGACCTGAAACTGAAGCTGGCCCAGAGCCTGGCAGCCGGTGCGAGTTTCGGGCAATTCGCGATCCATGAAGACGATTCGGTGGCTGACTACAGCCTGAAGATCTTCGACACCACGTTGCATACCCTGATGGAGGTTCGAGAAAAGCTCGACCCACTGGAATTGCAGCGAGCAGTGACGCTGATGTCCCAGGCGCAGCGGGTCGAGTTCTACGGTTTCGGTGCTTCGGGTGCGGTAGCGGCGGATGCGCAGCACAAGTTCTTCCGTTTGTTGCTGACCGCAGCGGCGTACTCCGATCCGCATATGCAAGCGATGTCGGCGGTGACGTTGAAACCGACAGACGTGGCGATCTGCATCTCCCAGTCCGGGCGCTCCAAGGATCTATTGATCACTGCCAATCTTGTGCGTGAGAGCGGCGCTTCGCTGATTACCCTGTGCCCGAGCCAGACACCGTTGGCCGAGTTGTCGACGGTCAACCTGGCGATCGACGTGCACGAAGACACCGAAATCTACACGCCGCTGACCTCGCGTATTGCCCATTTGGTGGTAATCGACGTATTGGCGATGGGCGTGGCAATGGCGCGCGGGCCGAGCCTGGTCAACCACCTCAAGAGCGTTAAACGCAGTTTGCGCAGCTTGCGGTTGTCGCCCAAATCGGTGAAAGCGCTGGACGACTGACTTCAAGGCCCGCGCGGCCCCCTGTGGCGAGGGAGCTCGCTCCCGCTGGGTCGCGAAGCGGCCCCAAAATTGTGCGACTGCTGCGCAGCCGAACGGGAGCAAGCTCCCTCGCCACAGGACCAAACAACATTCATCGGTCTGTAACCATCAAGCCGCCAAACCGTCATCCCCCACGTCTATCTTGAAACTCCCGTACTCGTCTTGGGAGACTTGAAATGGCCCTGCCTTACGAAGAACGCAACAGCGCTGTCAAAACCCGTCGTCAACAAGAAGATCAACGGCGCATGGAGTTTCGCCGCGCTATTGAAGATCGTTGCGAGCGCCGTCAGCTTCTGGCCGAGATTGGCGATTTTCCTGAAGATTTCGAGCTCAATTATTGGCAGGCTGCGCCGACAGCTTCCCGGCGAAGCGCTCAACCAGGCCGCTGATCTGCACCCGCTCGCTGCGCACGAACGCAAGGAAGGCGTGAGCCACCGGTGACAGCCGTTTAGCCTTGGCTTGCACCAGACACCAGCTGCGATAAAGCGGCAGTTCTTCGACCGGCAACTCGATCAACCCACCGGTCGCCAGTTCGAGGTTCAGGGCGTGGCGCGTCAACAACGCCACGCCCAGACCCGCCAGCACGCATTCGCGTTGAGCTTCGGCTGATGACACTTCCTGTGTCTGGTTGAAGTGCACGCGCTTTTCCTTGAAGTACTCTTCGCACGCCAGGCGTGTCCCCGAACCGGGCTCGCGCAGCAGCAGGGTATAAGGTTCCAGATCCTGCAGGCGCAGGGGGCCCATGTGGCACAGTGGATGATTCGGTGGCGCCACGGCGACAATCGGATTGTTCAGGAATGGCAGGAATTCCAGACCCATGTCCTGTGGCACCATGGACATGATGACCAGGTCGTCACGGTTGTCCGAGAGGCGTCGAATCACCTGCCCCCGGTTGACCACCGTCAATTGCAGGTTGACCTCCGGATGCTGGCGCTTGAACGCGGCAAACAAGTGCGGAACGAAGTACTTGGCGCTCGATTCCACCGCCAGTTTCAATTGACCCTGGAGGGAGCCCTGCATGTCCGATAGCTGCATATCGAGGTTTTCCAGGCGCCCGAAAATGTCCCGGCTGGCGCGTTGCAGTGCTTCGGCCGCTTCGGTCATGTAGAGTTTTTTACCGACGTAATCGAACAATGGCTGGCCAACCAGTTCTTCGAGTTGGCGAATCTGCAGGCTTACGGCCGGTTGTGTGAGCGACATTTCGTCGGCTGCGCGGCTGTAGGACCTCAAATCGCAGACTTCATTGAAGATCTGCAACTGACGCAACGTCATACGCATCAATGACTTACGCATTTTATTAGTCCCCTCGCCGCTGGCTGATGCAGCAACTATAAGTCTTTACTTATGCATGACCCAATAATTATTCATTTTTGTTAATCCCTTGTGGGCGCTAGTGTGGGGCTGCGACCAAATTGAAACATTTGGTCACGCGTCGACCTGGTCTAGCAGGTCGTGGGTACCACCGGCTCAAGGGAACCTCCAAGTGATAACAAAGATCCTGATCGCCAACCGTGGTGAGATTGCCGTACGCATCGTGCGTGCCTGCGCCGAGATGGGCATTCGCTCGGTCGCGATCTATTCCGATGCCGACCGTCATGCCCTGCATGTGAAGCGTGCGGACGAGGCCCACAGCATTGGCGCCGAGCCATTGGCGGGCTACCTGAACCCGCGCAAGCTGGTGAACCTGGCCGTGGAAACTGGTTGTGATGCATTGCACCCCGGCTACGGCTTCCTCTCCGAGAACGCTGAACTGGCAGACATCTGCGCAGAACGCGGGATCAAATTCATCGGTCCATCGGCTGAAGTGATTCGCCGCATGGGCGACAAGACCGAAGCCCGCCGCAGCATGATCAAGGCTGGCGTGCCGGTTACCCCAGGTACCGAAGGCAACGTCTCGGGCATCGAAGAAGCCTTGACCGAAGGCGATCGTATCGGCTACCCGGTGATGCTCAAGGCCACTTCCGGTGGCGGCGGCCGCGGCATTCGTCGCTGCAACAGCCGCGAAGAGCTCGAACAGGCGTTCCCTCGCGTGATCTCCGAAGCCACCAAGGCGTTTGGTTCCGCTGAAGTGTTCCTGGAAAAATGCATCGTCAATCCCAAGCACATCGAAGCGCAGATCCTGGGCGACAGTTTCGGCAACGTCGTGCATCTGTTCGAGCGTGACTGCTCGATCCAGCGCCGCAACCAGAAGCTGATCGAGATCGCCCCGAGCCCGCAACTGACCCCTGAACAGCGCGCCTATATCGGTGACCTTTCGGTGCGTGCAGCCAAGGCTGTGGGTTACGAGAACGCCGGTACTGTGGAGTTCCTGCTCGCTGAAGGCGAGGTGTACTTCATGGAGATGAACACCCGGGTGCAGGTGGAACACACCATCACCGAAGAAATCACCGGCATCGACATCGTCCGCGAGCAGATCCGCATCGCTTCCGGTCTGCCGCTTTCGGTGAAACAGGAAGACATCCACCACCGTGGATTTGCCCTGCAATTCCGGATCAACGCCGAAGACCCGAAAAACAACTTCCTGCCGAGCTTCGGCAAGATCACCCGTTACTACGCGCCCGGCGGTCCCGGCGTGCGTACCGACACGGCGATTTACACCGGTTACACCATTCCGCCGTTCTACGACTCCATGTGCCTGAAACTGGTGGTGTGGGCGCTGACCTGGGAAGAGGCGATGGACCGTGGCTTGCGAGCTCTGGACGACATGCGTCTGCAAGGGGTCAAGACCACCGCCGCGTACTACCAGGAAATCCTGCGTAACCCGGAATTCCGTAGCGGCCAGTTCAACACCAGCTTCGTTGAAAGCCACCCTGAACTGACCAACTACTCGATCAAGCGCAAACCCGAAGAGCTGGCCCTGGCCATCGCCGCCGCCATCGCCGCCCACGCAGGCCTGTGAGGAATAGAACAATGTCCAAGAAGATCCATGTAACCGACACCATCCTGCGCGACGCCCACCAATCGCTGCTGGCGACCCGCATGCGCACCGAAGACATGCTGCCGATCTGCGACAAGCTCGACAAAGTCGGCTACTGGTCGCTGGAGTGCTGGGGTGGGGCGACGTTCGACGCCTGCGTACGTTTCCTTAAAGAAGACCCGTGGGAGCGTCTGCGCCAACTGCGCGCGGCACTGCCTAACACGCGTCTGCAAATGCTCCTGCGCGGTCAGAACCTGCTGGGCTATCGCCACTACAGCGACGACGTGGTCAAAGCTTTCGTTGCCAAGGCCGCGGTCAACGGCATCGACGTGTTCCGCATCTTCGACGCGATGAACGACGTGCGTAACCTGCGCGTGGCGATCGAAGCGGTGAAAGCCGCAGGCAAGCACGCTCAGGGCACCATCGCCTACACCACCAGCCCGGTGCACACGATTGATGCTTTCGTGGCGCAAGCCAAGCAAATGGAAGCCATGGGTTGCGACTCGGTGGCGATCAAGGACATGGCCGGCCTGCTGACCCCATACGCCACCGGTGAACTGGTGCGGGCGTTGAAAGCCGAACAGTCGCTTCCCGTGTTCATCCACTCCCATGACACCGCCGGTCTGGCGACGATGTGCCAGCTCAAGGCAATTGAAAACGGTGCCGACCACATCGACACCGCGATCTCCAGCTTCGCCTCGGGCACCAGCCACCCAGGCACCGAATCGATGGTGGCTGCGCTCAAAGGCAGCGAATTCGACACAGGCCTGGACCTGGAGTTGTTGCAGGAAATCGGCCTGTACTTCTACGCCGTGCGCAAGAAGTACCACCAGTTCGAAAGCGAATTCACCGCTGTCGACACTCGTGTGCAAGTCAACCAGGTGCCGGGCGGGATGATTTCCAACCTCGCCAACCAGTTGAAGGAGCAGGGCGCGCTGAACCGCATGGGCGAAGTGCTGGCCGAAATCCCGCGCGTTCGTGAAGACCTCGGCTTCCCTCCGTTGGTGACCCCGACTTCGCAGATCGTCGGCACCCAGGCGTTCTTCAACGTGCTGGCCGGTGAGCGTTACAAGACGATCACCAACGAAGTGAAGCTTTACCTGCAAGGTGGCTACGGCAAGGCACCGGGCACCGTGAACGAGAAGCTGCGTCGCCAGGCCATTGGCAGCGAAGAGGTAATCGACGTTCGTCCGGCCGATCTGCTCAAACCGGAAATGGCCAAGCTGCGCGCTGACATCGGTGCATTGGCCAAGTCCGAAGAAGACGTGCTGACCTTCGCGATGTTCCCGGATATCGGTCGCAAGTTCCTCGAGGAACGTGCTGCCGGCACCCTGACACCTGAAGTGCTGTTGCCGATTCCTGAGGCCGGTGGTGTTGCATCGGCTGGCGGCGAAGGCGTACCGACCGAGTTCGTCATCGACGTGCACGGCGAAACCTACCGCGTCGATATCACCGGTGTTGGCGTCAAGTCCGAAGGCAAGCGGCATTTCTACCTGTCCATCGACGGTATGCCGGAAGAAGTGGTGTTCGAACCGCTCAACGAATTTGTCGGCGGCGGCAGCAGCAAGCGCAAGCAAGCCACAGCTCCGGGCCACGTCAGCACCACCATGCCGGGCAACATCGTCGATGTGCTGGTCAAGGAAGGCGACTCCGTCAAGGCTGGCCAAGCGGTGCTGATCACCGAAGCGATGAAGATGGAAACCGAAGTGCAGGCGGCCATCGCCGGTAAAGTCACCGCCATTCACGTGGCCAAGGGCGACCGGGTGAACCCGGGCGAAATCCTGATCGAAATCGAAGGCTGAGTTAACAGCCTCGATCTACCGCTTTAAACCTCGGGGGAGCATGTGCTCCCCTTTTTTTCGCCTCGGGTTTGGGCTCTCAGAAACTCATTCGCCACTGACCTGTAACGCCGTGGTTGCGGCTGTCGGTGCCGATCTCACCCGTGAGGCCGACGGCCAGCGTGTGTTTCGCTGAAAATCCAAGGTCCAGCCCGGCATCGACCAGCAGGCTGTCACGATCCAGTGGCACGCCGGAAACAGTGAAGTTTTTTCCACCCGTAACTATTTGTTGGCGAGTATCGCTGTAGACGTCCCCGTAGATGTGTTTCCAGCCAGCACTGAACCGCGGGGTCAGTTGCATGCCGTTATCCAGCGCGGTGAGCTTCGCCAGTCGCAGGCCGAATGTGCTGTTCAGATTGTTCTGCGTTTGACCGTGTACCTTCAGTGCCGCTGCACCACCTTTTTCCGTGAAGGTATCGCGCTGATAGCGTTGGTAGCCCAGGCTGGCAAACGGTTCGATGCTGACATTCGCCCGGCCCAGGTTGTAACCCAATTCCGCGAAAGCCTGCTGGGTGCTGGCATCGTAGCGGCCTTCGGGGCGGTCGCTGAAACCTTTGAAGGCAACCCGTCGTTTAGTGCTGCCATCGTGGCTGCTGTAGGTCGCACCCAGTCGCATTGACAGGGGACCGTTTTGACGCAGGGCGTAGGCTCCCACATGCCAGCTGTCGAGATTGCCGTCGAGTCCGCGACTGTTCAGGCGCGTGTCGGATTTGCCGCTGATAACACCCAGCCGCCAGTCCTCTGCAATACCCCAGTCCGCTCCGATTACCAGCCCGTGGGTGGTGTGTTTCAGAGCATCGTAATCGCGATCCAGGGTCCCACCATGACCCAATGCTTGCAGCCAGACCCGACCATTGTCTTCGCTGCCGGCAGCCAGGCGTGGTGCATTGCGCCTCGTGGCGTTGCCATAGCCACTGGCACTGTCCAGCTGACGCATGGCTGAGAGCATGGTTGCGCTGATTGGGCTGTCACTGTTCAGGGTCGCCTTCGCGAGGTTGGCGTTTTGGCTGGCGGCCAGTTGCTCGATGGCAATAGATGCGGTCTGTTTGTCAGCGCGGAGCAGGGCTGCGACCGCAGCGTTTGTGGGGATGGGTGCCTTTGGTAGTGAGGCGACGGATTTGTCAGTGGTAGATGCCGTTGCAATGGTGACGATCTGGTTATTGGCAGCGGGTATTGCGGCTGTGGCAGGCTGTTCAGTGGTAGTTGCCGTCGCGGCTGTCGACAGATTCTCATCGGCAGTAGTTGGAATTAAGGCAGGAACGGATGAATCGGCATCCGTGGATAGATTCGGGTCTTCTGCGGCAGAGGGTGTTTGGAGCTCCATATCGTTAACGCTGTTTCCGAGTTCCCTGCCGTTATCCGTGATGGCGGCATTGGCCATCGACACGTTGTTGCGGACGAAGATCAAGCCTACAGTCTTGTCCTGGTAGTCGAGCTTGGGTGTGAGGAACGCAAGATTGTTGAGAACTTTCCCGAATTCGCCTTCGACTTTGCTGGCAGCCAGGATGGTTTTTTCGCTGATCAGCGGGTAATCACCCGATGCCGCCACGATGTTCAGTGTGGCGCCGCCGAGGTTGGCGGTGCCATCGACCACAATCGTTTCACTGTTGAGCCCATCATCGATCTCGTAGCTCAACTCGGCGGTTTTCGAGAGATTCAAGTCACCTTTGAACTTTGGTGCACCGTGCAAACTGTTGACAGAAAGTTTTCCATTCACGGTGAGGGAACCGGTCAAGCCGCTGCCCGCAAAAACGCCTTTTTCTTCAACCTCGACGTCGCCTTCGATAAAGCCCGGGTTGTTCAGGAAACCTCCCGGTCGCACCGTCGCGCCGCCGCCAATCTTCCCATTGTTGACCAGCGTTCCCAGGGTCAGTGCCCCACCCAGAATGTGCCCTTCGTTGATTAGCGTTGCTTTTGAACGAATCAAGACCCCAATGTTGAAATCACCGGAGCCATTCACGGTCCAGGTGCTGCGTTTGAGCTCCAGACCTGCAAAACGTCGACTGTCGTCCAATGTGCCACCGCTCGCGGTATCGAGTTGCAGGAAATTGTCCCCGCCACCACCGTCAATCAACCCGGAAAGGGCGCCTCGGCCAGATACAATGACCAGGTCATTTCCATCGCCGAATGTCCGGTTAACGCCATCCGCTGCTTTGCCAATGGTCTGTTTGTCAGTGGTGGGATCATTGATGAATGCATCCAGTGCCGCCATGAGCTGCTCCGGTGTTGCATCCGGAGCAATGCTGGTATCGATGGACACTTGCTGGGCAAGTGAAATTTCAGCGCAACCCACTGCGAGCGCAATCGCCAGCGCCAGATGTTTCGGTCGGTATTTGTGTTGAACGGGCATCGAGTACGGCCTCTTTTGACAGGAAGCCAAACTCTAAAAGGCAGTGAAAAATATCGATGTCAGGCGCATCCGCAGGTGCTGCGGCTGATGTCGGAATGGGGCGCAGAAAAAATACAGCCACCTAAAGGTGGCTGTATTTATCTGAGAAAGAAGACGATTGTTCTTACAAAAAATCAGGACGAGTGCGGCCAGCGGGCTGTCAGAAACTAATCTGCCACTGCCCGATCACTCCATGGTTGCGACTGTTGCTGCCGATTTCTCCGGAATAGCCAACGCCGACGCTATGGCGTGCCGAAATGCCCACATCCAGTCCGGCTTCCAGCACCAGGCTGTCGCGATCCAGTGAGCTGCCATCCACACTGAACGCTGTGCCACCGACCACGAAGGCCTGGCGTGTCGAGTTGCTGACATCGCCGTAGGTGTGTTTCCAGCCGGCAGTCATGCGCGGGGTGAGGCTCATGCCGTTCTCGAGGCTGTTCAGGTGCGCAAGGCGCAGGCCGAAGGTTGTGCTGAAGTTGTCCTCGGTTTGACCGTCGACGTGCAGGGCCGCAGCGCCTCCTTTTTCTTCATAACTGTCGCGGTGATAGCGCTGGTAGCCAAGGTTGGCGAACAGTTCGGCGCTGAGGCGACCGTTGCCCATGGCGTACCCGAGTTCGGCGAATGCCTGTTGGCTGTCGGCGTCGTAATCACCTTTGGGCCGGTCGCTGAAACCGTTGAATGCCACGGTGCGTTTGCTTTCACCCTGATGACCGCTATATGCCGCGCCGAGGCGCAGAGCCAACGGGCCGCTTTGGCGCAACGCATAGACGCCGGCGTGCCAGCTTTCGACATTGCCATCGACGCCTGTGGCTTCCAGATCGGTCTTTGAATAACCGCCAAGCACACCCAGTTTCCATTGCCCATCGAGCGCCCAATCGGCGCCCAGTACCGTGCCTTTGCTGCGTTGTTCAAGTCCGCTGCTGCCGTGTTCGCCGTCGAGTTTGCCGTAGCCGCCAATGGCTTGCAGCCAGAGTCGGCCTTGGGCATTCGGGTCATTGAGGTTGCGAGCATCACGGGGGACGCCGTTCGCGGCGAGGACCGGCATGTCCCGTTGATCGAGGCCCACCAGCAAAGCCGAACGGCCGCCCATCTGATGCATCGCCGACAGCATGCTGGCGCCGATCTGGTTACTGACACCGAGGGTTGCGCTGGCCAGGTCAGCGTTGCTGGCACCGCTGAGCTGCTCGATGGCTGCACCCGCGGTTGCGCCGGTGGTGTTGAGCAAGGCGTTGTACAGCGTATTGTTTTTGCCGAGGGAGGTCAGGCTGTTGGCGGCGCTACTGCCATTACCGGTGACGGCGAATTCGTTGAAGGCGACATCGTTACGGGTGTAGGTCAGGTCGACCCGGGTTGGCGTATAAGCCAAGGTTGGCGTGATAAACGCGTAATCGCTGGTGACATTGCCGAAGGTGCCGTTCACGACCGCTGCCTGCAACACGGTGTAATGGCTTTGCCACGGATAGGTGCCGCTGCCGGGGTTTACGGCCAGCGTCGCGCCGTTGAGATTGGCCGTGCCGCCGACCATGATCGGTGCGCTGCTGCCATCTGCATTTACGCCGTATGCGATTGTCGAGCCGCTACCCATGGTCAAGTCGTGGGTGACGGTCGCAGTGCCGAGTTGGCTGTTGGTCAGCAGAGTGCCATTGACCATCAAGTTGCCCACCGAACCGCCGCCGGCATACACGCCACCTGCATCGACAGTCATGCTGCCGCTGATGCCACCCTGGTTGATCAGCGTTGCGCCGTTACGTATCGCACCACCGTCACTGAAATCTGCGCTGCCGTTCAGGGTCCATACCCCTTGCTCGACCTCCAGCCATTCGAAGTGGCGACTGTTGCCGAAGCTGCCGCCCGACGCATCGTCCATCACTACACGGTCGTAACCGCTGCCGCCGTCCACAGTCCCAATGAATCGGCTGCCGTTGCGCAAGCTCAGGCTGTCGTTACCACCACCAAGGTCCAAAGCCAAGCCATTGCTGCCGCTGATGGTGCCGCCGTTGACGACGCTGTCAGCGAACTCGCCGACGAACTTCACGCCGAAACCATCGAGACCCTGGATGGTGCCGAAGTTTTCCAGCGCGGTTGCCGCGAGGCCCGAGCCGCCGCTGCCGTCGTCAACCAGAATGGCACTTGTGGCACCGCTGATCATCGCGCCTTGGGCGTTCAGCACATAACCACCGCCCAATGCGATCCCTTCGCTGCCGTTGGTGAACCCGTTCTTGTCCACACCGCCGGCACCAACACCCTGGATCGTGCCGTAGTTTTCGATGTGGGCGATGTTGTCGATGTCTACGCCATCGCCGTCGCCATTGGCTTGCAGGCCGGAATAGGCGCCGGTGATGGTGCCGTGGTTGATCACCGTACCATCGCCGTCGGAACCGAAACCGGAGCCGTTGCGCCCGGTAACATGTCCATAGTTGGTGAGGGTCGCGCCCAGATCGGTGGTAATGCCGTGGCGTCCCCCCGTGATGGTGCCGTAGTTGGTCACTGTCACGCCGCTGGCCGAGTCGATGTCGATGCCGTCGAATTTCTGGTCGGCGTTGTGCGAGTCGCCGGTGGAAATCTCGCCATAGTTGGTAATGCTCGCATTGGCGCCGGTCTTCATGCCGTCGCTGGCATCACCACGAATCAGCCCGCCCGCGCGGTTGATGATGGTGGTCGTGACCCCGGTGCTGCGCAGTGCATCGAGGTCCAGGCCTTGGCCGGTTGTCGAGCGGATGATGCCGCTGTTATCGATCAACAGGCTGCCACTGACGAAGTTGCTGTCGATGCGCAACGCGTCGTTGAAGCCGAGAATCTGGCCACCGGCGCGGTTGTAAATGCTGTAGTTGCGCGCCTGGGTCAGGTCGCCGCTGCTGTCGATCGCCCGTCCACCGGTAGAAACGATCTGCCCCGCGTTATCGATCACCACGCCGACACCGGCCGTACCGTCCTTGAGGCTGACGGCCTTGCCGGCATGGGTAATGCTGCCTGGCGCGGAGATCGTCAATGTGTCTGCACCGCCGAGGGTTTGCGCAGTGGTGGTGGCCGTGTCGATCTGCAGGTTTTTGTACGGCGCGGCAATGGTGCCTGTACTGATCACCAGGCTGATGACAAGTGCCAAATGCTGGGGCGGGGAGGTCATGATGGACGGCCTTTTGTTATAAGCAGGGCGTCCTGTATAGCGGAGGGTTTTTACAAATTGATGTCGGGCTTTGCAGTGAGATCTGCATTTAAGTGCAGATTTACCGCTACATTTTTTAAAAATCTGCATTTCTTTGCATATGAGTTCTACGTGATGTCAGAGAATCTGCACTATATTGCAATCAAGGCGCATTTGACTGGCAATAATGTGCATTAAATTGCGGATATCCCATGTATTCAGTGACGCTTCAACTATATGCCTCGGGTCGTTGGGAAGATGCGATGACGCTTGTGTTTGCGGACCCAGAGAAAGGTTTTGAGGGGCCCTGCCGGTTTGGCTACAAGACTGGATACGTGGCGGATAATCTCGAATTTGTCGACTCGCCTTTCAACAAAGCGGTGAGTGCCAGATTGCCGCTGAGCTGGGAAAGCGCTTCGCTGAAAAAAGCCCCGGCTTTCCTGCACGATATAGCGCCGGCGGGCGCGGCCAAGCGGTTTCTCATGAGTCGGGTAGGTCAGGACAAACCTGAAGGTATCAGCGCTGATCTGTTTTTACTGGGACGCAGCACTCCCGCGCCGATAGGTAACATGCGTATCAAAGAGTCTGCTGAGGCTGTAGATGACAGACCCGCGATGGGATTTCGACGTGACGAAGTGATCGCTCGAGACAGTACGTTTCTCGAGTACGCCTATGAACAGGGTGCGGCCATTGGTGGCGCGACGGGCGCAGGAGGGGAGGCTCCCAAGCTGCTCATGTCCCGGGGGCGGGATGGATTGCTGTATCCAGACGCTGTATTGAGCGACGATCAAGTGGAGCAACACTGGTTTGTAAAGTTCGCTCGCAACCGGGCTACTCAGACCGATCAGATCATTCTCAAAAGCGAATTTCACTACTACAAGGCATTGCACGCCTTGGGAATCGACACGATCGCATTGGACGGGCTTGCGTTTGAGCAGGCGACCAAACCCAGCCTGTGGATGAAGCGATTCGATCGAAGTGTGAATGATCTGGGGGTTGAGCGCTCTGCAGTGGAGTCGATCTACTCGCTGGCGGGTGTTGTGGTGCCAGGCAGTTACATGAACCATCTGGAAGTGATCCAGCTCCTGGCCCGACTTTGGGCGCAGGCCGGGCAGGAAGAGCAAATCCCCGAGCTGATATCTGAATATTTGCGACGAGACTTGATCAACAAGATTCTGGGCAATTCCGATAACCACGGTCGCAATACATCAATTATCCGCGGCAGCGATTCCTTCCGTCTGGCACCGATTTACGATTTGGCGCCGATGGTCATGGACGACGAAGGTGTCACACGTACGACCAAGTGGCCTAAAGGCCTTGAGGTGGCGGGGGAAGTGAAATGGCGTGAAGTGTGTGATTCATTGGCGCAGATTGGCGATCCGCAAGCACTGTATGAAGGCCTGCGGGAAGACGCTGCCCGGTTCATGGCTTTGCCCGATATGCTTGCCGCTGATGGCCTTCCCGAAGCCACAATGAACCATCCGGCTATTGCCTTGAGAAACCTTGAGCAGCGTTTGAAAAGCTGGGGGCTGAAATGACCATTACCATTGACGCCCGGGCTCTGTTGATCGAAAGCATCCAGGAAGGATTGGCGCAAGGCACTCTCGAAATCGGTGAAGCCGTCCGGCGTTTGCGCACGGAAGTCACCGGTTTGCACCAAACCCAATTTGCCAAAATGTGCAAGATTTCCGTGCGCACGTTGGTGCATATCGAGCACGGCGAAGGCAATCAGACCCTGAAGTCGCTGAACGCTGTGTTCCGCCCGTTTGGCTTGAAAATGGGAGTGGTGCGAGTTCGGCGTGATATCAGCTGAAATTGCCCAATCACAGCTAACCCCTGTAAGAGCCAGCCTGCTGGCGAAGAACGTCCAGGCACCGAGTTCAGTCAGGCTTGGCGCATTATCGTTGGCACCCATCGCGAGCAGGCTCGCTCCTTGTATGTTGACCCTGAGTCCAAAGAGAGAGGT
>NZ_RCOE01000002.1:0-1949 GCF_004321495.1 Pseudomonas sp. Sample_10 | reverse complement strand
CCACCGAGTACATCCTGATGCTCGGCTTCTTCATCGCCTTCGCGGTCAAGCTGCCAGTCGTACCGTTCCACTCCTGGCTGCCTGATGCTCACGCCCAGGCACCGACCGCAGGTTCTGTCGACCTCGCCGGTATCTTGCTGAAGACAGCTGCCTACGGCCTGTTGCGTTTCGCCCTGCCGCTGTTCCCGAATGCCTCGGCCGAGTTCGCGCCGATCGCCATGACCCTGGGTCTGATCGGGATTTTCTACGGCGCGTTCCTGGCTTTCGCACAAACCGACATCAAGCGCCTGATCGCCTTCTCGTCCGTTTCCCACATGGGCTTCGTACTGATCGGCATCTACTCCGGCAGCCAACTGGCACTGCAAGGTGCAGTGATGCAGATGCTGGCGCACGGTCTGTCGGCCGCGGCACTCTTTATCCTGAGTGGCCAACTGTACGAACGCACCCACACCCGCGACATGCGTGAAATGGGTGGCCTGTGGTCGAAGATCGCTTACCTGCCGGCCCTCAGCCTGTTCTTTGCAGCAGCGTCGTTGGGTCTGCCGGGTACCGGTAACTTCGTCGGTGAGTTCCTGATCCTGATCGGCAGTTTCCCGATCGCTCCATGGGTCACCATCATCGCCAC
The DNA here is from genome assembly GCF_004321495.1 of Pseudomonas sp. Sample_10. Lineage (NCBI taxonomy): Bacteria > Pseudomonadati > Pseudomonadota > Gammaproteobacteria > Pseudomonadales > Pseudomonadaceae > Pseudomonas > Pseudomonas sp. Sample_10. The sequence continues at coordinate 1,324 of NZ_RCOE01000002.1, read as the reverse complement.
CACCGGCCTGGTGTTCGGTTCGGTCTACTCGCTGATCATGATCCACCGTGCGTACTTCGGTCCGGCCAAATCGGACGCGGTACTGCATGGCATGGACGGTCGCGAACTGATCATGGTGGTCGGTCTGGCTGCACTGCTGATCTACCTCGGCGTGTACCCACAACCGTTCCTCGATACCTCTGCCGCTACGATGCATGGCGTGCAGCAATGGCTCGGCACCGCCTTCACTCAACTCGCTTCGGCCCGGTAAGAGCGCTATGGAATTCACGACTCAACACTTTATCGCGCTTGCGCCGTTGTTGATCACCAGCGCCACGATCATCGTGGTGATGCTGGCGATCGCCTGGCGCCGCAACCACTCGCAGACCTTCCTGATTTCCGTGGCGGGTCTGAACCTGGCTTTGCTGTCGATCCTGCCGGCTCTGAAGGTTGCGCCTCTGGCCGTGACCCCATTGCTGCAAATCGACACCTTCGCCTGCCTGTACATGGCGCTGATCCTGGTCGCCACCCTCGCCTGTGTCACCCTCGCCCACGCCTACCTCGGCGATGGCGGTTCGGGTTACCCGGGCAACCGTGAAGAACTGTACCTGCTGATCCTGATGGCTGCCGCCGGTGGCCTGGTTCTGGTCAGCGCGCAGCACCTGGCCGGGTTGTTCATCGGCCTGGAACTGCTGTCGGTGCCGGTCTATGGTCTGGTGGCCTATGCCTTCTTCAACAAGCGCTCGCTGGAAGCCGGCATCAAGTACATGGTGCTGTCGGCCGCCGGTTCTGCATTCCTGTTGTTCGGTATGGCGCTGCTGTACGCAGACTCGGGTTCCCTGAGCTTCGTCGGCATCGGTCAGGCATTGGCGGCTACCGGTCTGCCAAGCTCGCTGGCACAACTGGGCCTGGGCATGATGCTGATCGGCCTGGCATTCAAGCTGTCGCTGGTCCCGTTCCACCTCTGGACCCCGGACGTTTACGAAGGTGCTCCGGCGCCGGTTGCAGCGTTCCTCGCTACCGCTTCCAAGGTTGCCGTGTTCGCGGTGATGGTGCGTCTGTTCCAGATCTCGCCAGCGGCAAGCAGCGGCATCCTGAGCGATGTGCTGACCATCATCGCCATCGCGTCGATCCTGTTCGGTAACCTGCTGGCACTGACCCAGAGCAACCTCAAGCGTCTGCTGGGTTACTCGTCCATCGCTCACTTCGGTTACCTGCTGATCGCCCTGGTGGCGAGCAAAGGCCTGGCCGTGGAAGCCATCGGCGTGTACCTGGTCACCTACGTGATCACCAGCCTCGGCGCGTTCGGCGTGATCACCCTGATGTCCTCGCCGTACAACGGCCG
>NZ_RCOE01000019.1:0-10108 GCF_004321495.1 Pseudomonas sp. Sample_10 | reverse complement strand
CGTAGGTGGTGACTTCCCCGCCGTAAACTTCCTTGTAACGTTGTTCCTGGCGCTCAAGTTCCGCGCGCAGTTCGTCTTTCGTCACAGTGCTACCTGATTGAGTTGAGATAAATTCTGGTGAAACGCGCTGCATCCAATGTATCGATCATTCTCGACGCATCGACAAGGCCGGTGAGGGCATTGTTTTACGGCAGGGCGATCAATACGTCCATGTTGCAGGCGACCACGGCACCAGAGATAAATAGCTGACGCAGCATCAGCTTCCTGTTTTCAGCGAGCGCGTTGACGATGCAATGCAGTCAGCGTCGGGCGCTTGCCGGGGGCGGCAGCGATGGAACATCGCGCCACCTTGTAGCGGAGTCGGCAAGTAGAAAACCGTCTGGCTACTGATTTGCATTATAGCGAGCGATTCACAGAACTCTATCTCTACAGAGTTAAAAGTAGGTCGCGATGTGTGATCGTTTTGTTACTCGTTACTTTCACGGCCAACTAGAGCGCTGAATGCTATCACTGTTCAGTGATAGCTTTCTGGCGCCATTAAGTCGAACAACTTTTTGGCAATTACATCGACCTTGGCAAGTCTGCATTGTCACCGTGGTGAATGCTTGAAACACGCTCTTTGATTGGCTCGGATGATGTACGGCGATTGCGATTATCGGTCAACGGTTCGATAATCGCCCAATCTGGGGCCGGCACGGCTTGTGCGCCGGACCGATAGCCACTTGTAATACTCGCTGATCCGTGTGGGAAGAGAATCTGTAATGAACGATCAACTGCGCAATTCCTTTGCTTCTGTGGCACCGCCCATCGTCGCGTCGCCCGCCAAGCGAATCCAGGCACTCACAGGTGATCCGGACTTCATGACCTCGCTGGCGAGGGGGCTGGCTGTCGTGCAAGCGTTTCAGGAGCGCAAACGGCACCTGACCATTGCGCAGATCAGTCACCGCACGGAAATTCCCCGCGCTGCAGTAAGACGTTGCCTGCACACCCTGATCAAACTTGGCTACGCCACTACCGACGGCCGCACGTATTCCCTGCTGCCCAAAGTGCTGACCCTCGGCCATGCCTACGTATCCTCGACACCGCTGGCGGTGTCGGCCCAGCCGTATCTGGACCGCATGAGCGAGCAACTGCACGAAGCCTGCAACATGGCGACCCTGGAAGGCGACGACATTCTGTACATCGCCCGCTCGGCAACGACCCAGCGGCTGATTTCGGTCGATCTGTCGGTGGGGGGGCGCTTGCCGGCCTATTGCACGTCGATGGGCAGGATCCTGCTGGCGGCGCTGGATGACTCGTCCCTGGGTGAATACCTCGAGCACGCCGATTTGCAGGCCAAGACCAGTCGCACGATCCACACCCCAGAGGCATTGCTCGAATGCTTGAAGGAAGTCCGGCAGCAGGGCTGGTGCATCGTCGATCAGGAACTGGAGCAGGGGCTGCGCTCGATTGCAGTACCGGTGTACGACGCGTCCGGTCAAGTGGTGGCGGCCCTCAACGTCAGTACCCATGCGGGTCGGGTCAGCCGCAATGAGCTGGAACAACGCTTCCTCCCTGGTTTGTTAAGCGCCAGCCGCGATCTCAGCGCTCAACTGTTTGCCTAAGGTGTTCGATAATCGCACAGAGTTGCTTCGGGTGAATTGACGCTGTTTCCTCCGGATCATTAATGTCGCGGCTGCGCCAGCATTGGCTGGCTCCCCGTTCGACTGTGATCCACGGAATAAAAATAATGAACCAGCCTCAGTCTGCTGTAGGGAACTGCCTCGACGTGCAGTCCTTCATCAATGCTCAACCCATTTCGCGTTATCAGTGGCGAGTGGTGATTCTGTGTTTCCTGATTGTCTTCCTCGATGGCCTCGACACGGCGGCCATGGGGTTCATTGCGCCTGCGCTTTCTCAGGATTGGGGAATCGATCGCGCGAGTCTCGGCCCGGTGATGAGTGCCGCGCTCATCGGCATGGTCTTTGGCGCACTGGGTTCCGGCCCGCTGGCTGACCGCTTTGGACGAAAAGTCGTACTGGTCGGTGCAGTGCTGTTGTTCGGGGCGTTCAGCCTGGCCTCGGCTTACAGCACCAACGTCGAGCAACTGTTGGTGTTGCGCTTTCTGACCGGCTTGGGCCTGGGCGCCGGTATGCCCAACGCCACGACGCTGCTGTCGGAATACACCCCGGAGCGCAAGAAATCCCTGTTGGTGACCAGCATGTTCTGCGGTTTCAACCTGGGCATGGCCGGTGGCGGATTCATTTCCGCCAAGTTGATTCCGGCGTTCGGGTGGCACAGCCTGCTGCTGATCGGCGGGATTCTGCCACTGATCCTTGCTGTCGTTTTGCTGTTCTGGTTGCCGGAATCGGCACGCTACCTGGTCGTGCGCAATCGCGGTACCGACAAGGTGCGCCAGGCGCTGGCGCCGATTGATCCGACTGTGGTGGCCCAAGCCTCCAGCTTCAGTGTGCCGGAACAGAAAACCGTGAAGGCGCGCAACGTGTTCGCGGTGATCTTCTCGGGCACCTACAGCGTTGGCACATTGTTGCTGTGGCTGACCTACTTTATGGGGCTGGTGATTGTTTACCTATTGACCAGTTGGCTGCCGACCCTCATGCGCGATAGCGGCGCGAGCATGGAACAGGCGGCGTTCATCGGCGCATTGTTCCAGTTCGGTGGCGTATTGAGCGCGGTGGGTGTGGGTTGGGCAATGGATCGGTTCAATCCGCACAAGGTGATCGGTACTTTCTACCTGCTGGCCGGGGTATTTGCCTACGCGGTAGGGCAGAGCCTGGGCAACATCACGTTGTTGGCGACCCTGGTGCTGGTGGCGGGGATGTGTGTCAACGGCGCGCAATCGGCGATGCCATCGCTGGCCGCGCGCTTCTATCCGACTCAGGGACGTGCCACCGGTGTTTCGTGGATGCTGGGTATCGGCCGTTTCGGTGCGATCCTCGGAGCCTGGATGGGCGCCACGCTCTTGGGCCTGGGCTGGAACTTCGAGCAGGTGCTGACGGCGTTGGTGATTCCGGCAGCATTGGCGACCGCCGCGGTGGTGATCAAGGGTTTGGTCAGCCATGCGGATGCAACCTGATTTCAGGCGTCTGAATCTTCATCGTGGTTGATGGCATCTTCGCGGGCAAGCCTCGCTCCTACAGAGGCACCTGGATTTGTAGGGGCGAGTCTTGCCCGCGAAGCTTTCGGGTACCAATAGCCGGATAACAATGTGTTCGATAAGCGAACACTCAGTCGATTATCGGATTGTTTGACGTTTTTCACGGGCTTACTCTTCAGCCACTCCGGCGCTGCGCATCGGCGCCTTTTTTCAAAGTCGGAAGGCTTTACCCATCTGAAGCACCTGGAGAAGCATGATGCGTGACGTTTACATCTGCGACGCGATTCGCACCCCCATCGGCCGTTTTGGTGGTGGTTTGTCTGCGGTTCGCGCCGACGACCTGGCCGCCGTGCCGCTCAAGGCCTTGATGGAGCGCAATCCATCGGTGGACTGGAATGCCGTCGACGAGGTGTTCCTCGGTTGCGCCAACCAGGCGGGTGAAGACAACCGCAACGTGGCGCGCATGGCGCTGCTGTTGGCCGGTTTGCCGCAGACCATTCCCGGCGTGACTCTCAATCGCCTGTGCGCCTCGGGCATGGACGCCATCGGCACGGCGTTCCGCGCCATCGCCAGCGGTGAAATGGAGCTGGCGATTGCCGGTGGCGTGGAGTCGATGTCCCGTGCGCCGTTCGTGATGGGCAAGGCGGACGCCGGGTTTTCGCGCAACATGAAACTGGAGGACACCACCATCGGCTGGCGTTTCATCAATCCACTGATGAAAGCCCAGTACGGTGTGGACGCGATGCCGCAGACCGCCGATAACGTTGCTGATGATTACAAGGTGTCCCGCGCCGATCAGGACGCATTCGCCTTGCGCAGCCAGCAACGCACCGCTGCCGCCCAGGCCGCAGGTTTTTTCGCCGAAGAAATCGTCGAAGTGCGCATTGCCCACAAGAAGGGTGAAACCATCGTCAGCCAGGACGAACATCCTCGCGCCGACACCACCCTGGAAGCCCTGGCCAAACTCAAACCGGTCAACGGTCCCGACAAAACCGTCACAGCCGGCAACGCCTCGGGCGTGAACGACGGCGCCGCGGCGCTGATCCTCGCCTCGGCCGAAGCGGTGAAAAAACACGGTCTGACTGCCCGCGCCAAAGTGCTGGGCATGGCTAGCGCCGGTGTGGCACCGCGTGTGATGGGGATTGGCCCGGTGCCGGCGGTACGTAAACTGATCGAGCGCCTTGGTGTGGCGGTCAGCGATTTCGACGTGATCGAACTCAACGAAGCCTTCGCCAGCCAGGGTCTGGCGGTGTTGCGTGAGCTGGGAATTGCCGACGACGCGCCGCAGGTCAATCCAAACGGTGGCGCCATTGCCCTGGGGCATCCGTTGGGCATGAGCGGTGCGCGTCTGGTCCTGACGGCGTTGCATCAGCTGGAAAAGACCGGTGGCAAGAAAGGCCTGGCGACCATGTGCGTCGGTGTCGGCCAGGGTCTGGCTTTGGCAATCGAACGGGTCTGACACGCCCTGTCGACTAATAAGAACTGAGGAAAGTGTAATGACTGACAAGCCTGGTTATCGTCGCCCGCAGGAGGGTACTCAGCCGGAGTACCTGCACCCGAGCTATCAATCCACCAACCTGCGCTCGCCATCGAAGCCGTTGGTGTTTCTGCCCCATTCGCTGTCGGAAATCACCGGGCCGACCGTCGGCGCCGAGCGCGTCAACGAAAAAGACAATGACCTGACCGCTCAGCACGAAGGTCAGCCGCAGGGTGAGCGCATCATCATTCATGGCCGCGTGCTGGATGAAAACGGTCTGCCGGTGCCGGGGATTCTGGTGGAGATCTGGCAGGCCAACGCCGCCGGTCGTTACGCCCACGCCCGTGACCTGCACGACGCGCCGCTGGACCCGAACTTTACCGGCACCGGCCGCACCGTGACCGACGCCGATGGCTGGTACCAGTTCCAGACCATCAAGCCCGGCGCGTACCCGTGGGGCAACCATCACAACGCCTGGCGCCCGGCGCACATCCATTTCTCGCTGTTCGGGCCGAGCATCCTGACGCGCCTGGTCACGCAAATGTATTTCCCGGGCGACCCGCTGCTGGCTTATGACCCGATCTACAACTGCGTGCCCGATACCAGTGCCAAAGAGCGCTTGATCGCCACGTTCGATCTGGAAAAAACCATCCCTTCCTATGCCCTCGGTTATCGCTGGGACATCGTTTTGCGCGGCCGCGACGCCACGCCGATGGAGAAATAAGATGACGCTGACTGCGACCACGTCCCACACCGTAGGGCCGTACTATCACATCGGCCTGACCTGGCTGAACCGCGAAAACCTGACCGTCGAACAAACCCTGGGCGAGCGCGTGGCGATCACCGGGCAAGTGGTCGATGGCAACGGCGATGTCGTCAACGACGCCATGCTGGAAGTCTGGCAAGCAAACGCCGCCGGCAAGTACGACCACCCCGAAGATGACCAGGACAAACCCCTGGACCCGAATTTCGAAGGTTTCGGCCGGGTGCCGGTGGATGCCGAAGGGCGTTTTCGTTTCACCACCATCAAGCCGGGCACGGTCGAAGGCCTCAAGGGCACGACCCAGGCGCCGCACCTTGTGGTTCTGGTGTTCGCCCGTGGCTTGGTCAAGCACCTGCTGACGCGGATCTACTTCGAGGGTGAACCGGCCAACGTCGACGATCCGTTGCTGGAGTGCGTGCCGGCCGAGCGCCGCAGCACGTTGCTGGCGAAGAAGGATGCATCGGGCGTGTATCAGTGGAATGTGATTCTGCAGGGCACCGATGCCGAGACGGTGTTCTTCGATTATTGAATGGACTCAAAACTTGTGGTGAGGGAGCAAGCTCCCTCACCACAAGTGCGTGTTTTGGCCTCAGGTAATGCTTCTGCGGAACGGGACTGTTGCAAAGTGTGTCTAGACTCTACTGTCCCTATTGAGTGAAAAACGATGACGACTCCCACGGCTCCTACAGCTCTTTATACGGGTGAAGAACGCAGCAAGCGGATCTTCGCCATTGTCGGCGCTTCGTCCGGCAACCTCGTCGAATGGTTCGACTTCTACGTCTACGCGTTCTGTGCGATTTATTTCGCCCCCGCGTTCTTTCCGTCCGACAACCCCACGGTGCAGTTGGTAAACACCGCGGGCGTGTTCGCTGCCGGGTTCCTGATGCGGCCGATTGGCGGCTGGATCTTCGGCCGTGTCGCGGACAAGCACGGGCGCAAGAACTCGATGCTGATCTCGATTCTGATGATGTGCTTCGGCTCGCTGCTCATCGCTTGCCTGCCGACCTATAAAGACATAGGTGTCTGGGCGCCGATCCTGTTGCTGTTCGCGCGCTTGCTGCAAGGTTTGTCAGTAGGCGGGGAGTACGGCACCACCGCGACCTACATGAGCGAAGTGGCGCTCAAGGGCCAGCGCGGTTTCTTTGCGTCGTTCCAGTACGTGACCCTGATCGGTGGGCAGTTGCTGGCGGTGTCGCTGGTGGTGATCCTGCAACAGTTTCTTACTGAAGAAGACCTGCGCGCCTACGGCTGGCGGATTCCGTTCGTGGTCGGTGCGGTGGCGGCGTTGATTTCGCTGTTCCTGCGTCGCTCGCTGAAAGAAACCACCAGCAAGGAAATGCGCGAGAACAAGGACGCCGGCAGCATCAGGGCGCTGTTCCGCGACCATAAGGCGGCGTTTATTACCGTGCTGGGCTACACCGCCGGTGGCTCGCTGATTTTCTACACGTTCACCACGTACATGCAGAAATACCTGGTGAACACCGCCGGCATGCACGCCAAGACCGCCAGCTACATCATGACCGGCGCGCTGTTCCTGTACATGTGCATGCAGCCTGTGTTCGGCATGCTCGCCGACAAGATCGGTCGACGTAACTCGATGCTCTGGTTCGGTGCCCTGGGTACCTTGTGCACTGTGCCGATCCTGCTGAGCCTGAAAAGCGTCAGCAGCCCGTTCCTGGCTTTTGTGCTGATTACCCTGGCACTGTCGATCGTCAGTTTTTACACCTCGATCAGTGGTCTGGTGAAAGCCGAGATGTTCCCGCCGGAAGTGCGCGCACTGGGTGTCGGCCTGGCATATGCAGTGGCCAATGCGATCTTCGGCGGTTCGGCGGAATTTGTGGCCTTGAGCCTCAAGAACGTCGGCATGGAAAACGCCTTCTACTGGTACGTAACGGTGATGATGGCGATTGCCTTCCTGTTCAGCCTGCGTCTGCCGAAACAGGCGAAGTATCTGCATCACGACCTTTGATCTTCACGCGCGGGCCACAAAGGCCCGCGCCTCCAGGGACTGTTTATGAACCAGCGACCGGGCAATCAGTTGTTCGATGCCTACTTCACTGCCCGCGATATGCGTGAGGTGTTCTGCGATCAGGGGCGGGTGCAGGCGATGCTCGATTTCGAAGCGGCATTGGCCCGGGCCGAAGCGCGGGTCGGGCTGATCCCGCAGTCTGCAGTGGCGCCGATCAGTGCGGCGTGCCAGGCCGGGCATTACGATTTCGCTGCCCTCGGCGAGGCGATTGCCGTCGCCGGCAACTCGGCGATTCCGTTGGTCAAGGCGTTAGGCAAGCAGATCGCTGCGCAGAATGCCGAGGCTGAACGTTACGTGCACCTGGGTGCGACCAGTCAGGACGTGATGGACAGCGGCCTGGTGTTGCAACTGCGCCGGGCGTTGGAACTGATCGAAAGCGATCTGGCGCAATTGGGGCAAATCCTCGCGAGCCAGGCCCAGCGTCATGCAGCCACGCCATTGGCCGGACGCACCTGGTTGCAGCACGCCACACCCGTCACCCTCGGCATGAAAATCGCCGGTTGGCTGGGGGCGGTGACCCGCAGTCGTCAACGTTTGGCCGAACTCAAGCCGCGTTTGCTGGTGCTGCAGTTCGGCGGCGCTTCCGGCACCCTCGCGGCCCTCGGCGAGCAAGCGCTGCCGATTGCTCAAGCGTTGGCCGAAGAGCTGCAACTGAGCTTGCCTGACCAGCCGTGGCACACCCAGCGAGATCGCGTGGTGGAGTTCGGCGCGGTGCTGGGTCTGATCGCCGGCAGCCTGGGTAAACTCGGTCGCGACATCAGCCTGTTGATGCAAACCGAAGCCGCTGAAGTGTTCGAGCCATCGGCGCCGGGCAAGGGCGGTTCCTCGACCATGCCGCACAAGCGCAATCCGGTAGGCGCAGCGGTACTGATCGGCGCGGCGACGCGTGTTCCGGGTCTGCTGTCGACGCTGTTCAGCGCCATGCCACAAGAACATGAACGCAGCCTCGGCTTGTGGCATGCCGAGTGGGAAACCCTGCCGGAAATCTGCTGCCTGGTGTCCGGCAGCCTGCAACAAGCGTTGTTGATCGCTCAAGGGCTGGAGGTGGACGCCGAGCGCATGGCTCGCAACCTCGACCTCACCCAAGGCCTGGTGCTTGCCGAAGCGGTGAGCATCGTCCTGGCGCAACGGGTCGGCCGCGATGCCGCGCACCATCTGCTGGAACAATGCTGTAAACGCGCCGTGGCCGAACAGCGCCACCTGCGTGCGGTGCTTGGCGACGAACCGCAGGTGACCGCCGAACTGACGGCCGCCGAACTCGATCATCTGCTGGACCCCGCTCACTACCTCGGCCAGGCGAAAACCTGGGTCGAGCGCGCGGTGGCTGACCATTGTGCATTGACTGCCTGAAGGAGACTGCTGTGGCTTTCGTTCAACTCGCCGATGGCGAACTACATTACCAACTCGATGGACCGGTCGATGCACCGGTGCTGGTGCTATCCAACTCTCTGGGCACTGACCTGCACATGTGGGACGTGCAAATCCCGGCGTTCACCGAGCATTTTCGCGTGCTGCGTTTCGATACCCGAGGCCACGGCAAATCGCTGGTAACGCCGGGACCGTACAGCATCGAGCAACTGGGTCGTGACGTGTTGTCGCTGCTCGATGCCTTGCACATTGAGCGTGCGCATTTCTGTGGTCTGTCCATGGGCGGGTTGATCGGTCAATGGCTGGGCATCAATGCCGGCGAGCGCTTGAACAAACTGATCGTGTGCAATACGGCGGCGAAAATCGGCGATCCTTCGATCTGGAATCCACGCATCGACATGGTCCTGCGCGATGGTCAGGCCGCCATGGTTGCGCTGCGTGACGCCTCGATTGCACGCTGGTTCACCCCGGACTTCTCCGAAGCCAACCCGGCAGCGGCCAAGCAGATTACCGACATGCTCGCGGCGACTTCGCCTGAAGGTTACGCGGCCAATTGCGCAGCGGTGCGTGATGCCGATTTCCGTGATCAGTTGTCGTCGATCAAGGCGCCGCTGCTGGTGATTGCTGGCGCTCAGGATGCAGTGACGCCACCGTCTGGCGGGCATTTCATTCAGGAGCATGTGCCGGGCGCCGAATACGCCGAGTTCTACGCCGCGCACTTGTCCAACGTCCAGGCCGGCGCTGCGTTCAGCGAGCGGGTCCTGGCGTTTTTGTCGGCTCATTGAGGGGATTGTTGTGGACGAGAAGCAGCGTTACGACGAAGGAATGAAGGTGCGTCGCGCGGTACTGGGCGACGCCCATGTCGACCGCAGCCTGACAACCCTGACCGAGTTCAACTCGGAATTCCAGGAAATGATCACCCGCCACGCCTGGGGCGACATCTGGACCCGCCCGGGTCTGCCGCGCCACACCCGCAGCCTGATCACCATTGCCATGTTGATCGGCATGAACCGCGAAGGTGAACTCAAACTGCACCTGCGTGCCGCCGCCAACAATGGTGTGAGCCGTGGCGAGATCAAGGAAGTGATCATGCAGAGCGCGATTTACTGCGGGATACCGGCGGCCAACGCAACGTTCCACCTGGCCGAGTCGGTGTGGGATGAGTTGGGGGTTGAATCGCGGGAGTGATCCGGGCGAATGATCGTTCCCACGCTCTGCGTGGGAACGCCTCAACGGACGCTCCGCGTTCGGCTTTGGACGGGACGCGGAGCGTCTCGGGCTGCATTCCCACGCAGAGCATGGGAACGATCGGTGGTGAGGTTTAGAGCAGGCTGATCGGATAGCTGACGATCAGGTGGTTATTTGGATAGTTCC
>NZ_RCOE01000020.1:0-1962 GCF_004321495.1 Pseudomonas sp. Sample_10 | reverse complement strand
CGCTGGACCGGCAACTTCCTGCTGACCATGTCGCGCATGCCGCAATTCGGCCGTATCGAAAAAAACGCCTACTACATGCAGGGCTACAGCGGCCACGGCGTCACCTGTTCGCACCTGGCCGGCAAGCTGATTTCGGAAATGATCCGCGGCGACGCCGAGCGTTTCGACGCGTTTGCCTCGCTGCCGCACATGCCAATGATCGGTGGGCGAACCTTCTCGGCACCGCTGACCGCCCTTGGCGCGGTGTACTACTCGCTGCGTGATCGGTTCGGCATCTAAGTGTTACCTCACCGGTGGTGCCCCAATCAGGTGCCGCCGGTTTTTTACATCAAAAACATCGCTTCCCCCCCCGGTAGGAGCCGGCGTGCTGACGATTGCGGTGTGCCAGTTCAAATTGTAGGAGCAAGGCTTGCCCGCGATAGCACCCGTTCAGACGGCATTTGAACCGTCTGACAGACCGCTATCGCGAGCAAGCTTTGCGCCTACAGCAACATCCACAAACGTGATTTAATAGCCGCCTTTCACGTTTCCGGGACCGGAAAACGGCGTGATTCGCGCCGGCCATCCACCCCCATTACCCTTAAGTACCAAGCACATAAGGCTGTCATGGACACGGGCTCACGACTCAAATTAGTACGCGAAAGCTACAAACTGTCCCAGCGCGAGCTGGCCCGGCGTAGCGGCGTCACCAATGCCACCATTTCCCTGATCGAACAGAATCGAGTCAGTCCTTCCGTCAGCTCCCTGAAAAAGCTGCTCGAAGGCATCCCCATGTCCTTGGCCGACTTCTTCACCTTCGACCAGCCACCTCGGGAACACCAATACGTCTTCCGCGCCAACGAACAACCTGACCTGGGTCGCCACGGTCTGCGCCTGCTGTTGATCGGCGCTTCCGTACCGAGCCGGCAGATGCGTTTGCTGCGCGAGCAGTACGCACCGGGTGCCAGTTCCGGTGAAGAGCCGATCGTGCATTCCGAAGGCGAAGAGTGCGGGCTGGTGACGCGCGGTACGGTCGAGCTCACCGTTGATGGCCAGATCAGCGTACTGAATGCCGGGGATGGCTATTACTTCCCGACAACGCTGCCGCACCGGTTCAGGAATATCGGGGCGGATGAGGCGGAAATCATCAGTGCGAATACGCCGGCGAACTTCTGACCGGGCAGCCCTTTGTTGTCGGTCGCGTTCGCAATGCCGCATCAATGGAAACTATTGCCTGCCACATCGTCTAAATTTCAGGGACTACTCCCGTCACGAAGGAACGACTCATGATCAGGTCTCGATCGTTGATTGCAGCGGTGACAAGCGTGGTGCTGGTTTTCGGCTCTGTGACTGCCCTGGCAGATCCCGGTAACGGGAAAGGTCAAGGGAACGGCAAGAACCACCCACAAAATGCCCAGGATCACGGCAACCAGGGCAGCCATGGCAACAAAGGAAAAAATTCCGGGGGCGGTGACTGGGGCAACGGCCCGAGCATCAATCGCTCAAATATCATTGGCATTGTTGATGGCTACCGCGATTACTGGAGTCCAGGTCCTGCATTGCCACCGGGCATCCAAAAGAATCTTGCTCGCGGCAAGCCGCTTCCGCCAGGCATTGCCAAGAAGCTCGATGGCCGGTTGATCGGCAGATTGCCTCATTATGACGGGTACGAGTGGCAGCAAGTCGGCACGGATTTGATCCTGGTCGCGCTGGCTTCCGGGCTGATCTACGAAATTGTAAATAATGTGTTTGATTGAAGTTTGCACGCAGGAGCGGCCTGTCAGCCGTCCGTCGCGGTCTTTTGAACCGAAAGGGTGATATCGCGTCTTACGTTACGCGATATCAACCCCTACGGAAGCAATCATGCTTTTAAAAAACAAGAGTCTTCTAGCTGTCATGTCCTGCGCTTTGATGTTGGCAGCGGCCCCGTTGTTACCTGCTGACTTTTCCTTGATCAGTTCAGCAGCTGCCAAAGAAGGCGGC
>NZ_RCOE01000053.1:0-10332 GCF_004321495.1 Pseudomonas sp. Sample_10 | reverse complement strand
TCAGCGTCATCACCTGGGCGATGGCGGTGTTGAATTTGTGGTTCTGGCCGACGTCCTGGCTGGCTTGCTTGATGGCCAGGTGGATCGAGCGACGCACGGCTTTCTGTTCGTCATTCAGGCTGGCAACGTCGAGTTTGCCCGGCAGGCCCTGGCTGACATGTGCCTGAGCCAGACGCCAGACGCGCTTGAGGAAACGGTGCGAACCTTCCACGCCGGAGTCGGACCATTCCGCGCTCATGTCGGGTGGCGAAGCGAACATCATGAACAGGCGGCAGGTGTCTGCGCCGAACTGGTCGATCATCGACTGTGGGTCGACGCCGTTGTTCTTTGACTTGGCCATCTTCTCGGTGCCGCCGATTTCCACCGGCAAACCGTCGGATTTCAATTTGGCGCTGATGACCTTGGCTTTGCTGTCGCGTTCGAGTTCAACGTCCGCCGGGTTGAACCAGGTGTAAGCACCGTTGGCTTCGCGGCGATAGTACGTCTCGGCGATCACCATGCCCTGGGTCAGCAGGTTCTTGAACGGCTCGTTGGAGCTCACCAGGCCTTCGTCGCGCATCAGCTTGTGGAAGAAGCGTGCGTAGAGCAGGTGAAGAATCGCGTGCTCGATACCGCCGATGTACTGATCCACCGGCAACCAGTGGTCGGCCGCCGATTTTTCCACCAGGCCACCTTCAAAGTGCGGCGAGGCGTAGCGCGCGTAGTACCACGAGGACTCGACGAAGGTGTCCATGGTGTCGGTTTCACGCTTGGCAGGCTGGCCGCATTTCGGGCAGCTGCATTCGTAGAACTCGGGCATGCGCGCCAGTGGCGAACCGGCGCCGTCCGGTACGACATCTTCCGGCAACACGACGGGCAGTTGATCTTCCGGTACCGGAACGTCGCCGCAGGCCGCGCAGTGAATGATCGGGATCGGGCAGCCCCAGTAGCGCTGACGGCTGATGCCCCAGTCGCGCAGGCGGAATTGGGTGCGCGAGGCGCCCAGTGATTTCTTGATCAACGCCACTTCAATCGCGTCGAAAGCGCCGGCGAAGTCCAGGCCGTCAAACTCGCCGGAATTGATCAGCGTGCCGTGTTCGCCATAGGCGTCTTGCCATGGCGCCGGATTGGTGTCGCCAGCGCTGGTGCGCACCACCGATTTGACCGGCAGGTTGTACTTGTGGGCGAATTCGAAATCGCGCTCGTCGTGGGCCGGAACCGCCATGACCGCACCATCGCCGTAGTGCATCAGTACGTAGTTGGCGACCCACACCGGCAGTTTTTCGCCCGTCAGCGGGTGCTCGACGAACAGGCCGGTCGGCAGGCCTTTCTTCTCTTGAGTGGCAACGTCGGCTTCAGCCACGCTGCCGCCCTTGCATTCAGCGATGAACGCTTGCAGCTCAGGGTTGTTCTGTGCGGCCAGGGTAGCCAGGTGGTGCTCGGCAGCCACAGCGACGTAAGTCGCGCCCATCAAGGTGTCCGGACGGGTGGTGAATACCTTGAGTGTGCCGGCTTCGCCGATGGAATCGACGTTGTACGGGAATTGCACTTCCATGCCGCGGGACTTGCCGATCCAGTTGCGCTGCATGGTCTTGACCTGTTCAGGCCAGCCCGGCAGATCATCGAGACTCTCCAGCAGTTCATCCGCGTAGGCGGTGATCTTGAAGTAGTACATCGGGATTTCGCGCTTTTCGATCAGCGCGCCGGAGCGCCAGCCGCGACCGTCGATTACCTGTTCGTTGGCCAGTACCGTCTGGTCGACCGGGTCCCAGTTCACGGTGCCGCTTTTCTTGTAGATCACGCCTTTTTCGAACAGGCGAGTGAACAGCCATTGTTCCCAGCGGTAGTAATCGGGCTTGCAAGTGGTCACTTCACGCGACCAGTCCACCGCCAGGCCCAGGCTGCGCAGCTGGTTTTTCATGTAGGCGATGTTTTCGTAGGTCCACTTGGCGGGCGCTACGTTGTTCTTCATCGCGGCGTTCTCCGCCGGCATGCCGAAGGCGTCCCAACCCATCGGTTGCAGAACGTTCTTGCCTTGCATGCGCTGGTAGCGGGAGATCACGTCGCCAATGGTGTAGTTGCGCACGTGCCCCATGTGTAGCTTGCCGCTGGGGTAAGGGAACATCGACAGGCAGTAGTAAGTCTCCTTGCCTGGCTGTTCACTGACTTCAAAGGACTTTTGCTCGTCCCAGAACGACTGGGCGGCGGCTTCGATTTCACGGGGCTGATATTGTTCGTGCATGGCTACTTTTTGAACTGAATAGGGGTGGCCTAATCCTCTTCAATGCGACGCTGGACGGTAAGGGCGCCAATTCGGCGTTTCCGTGCCCAGACGAGCTGGAAGTGGAGTTACAGGAAGCGCCGTAGCATACATGACCGTGCTCTATCGAGGGAAACCCTGATTGCTGCCACGCGTCTTGCGAAAAACGCCGCGAGGGCCGTTGGTCGCGGCGCTCAGCCGGTTTGTTCATGGAAGCTAAGCTCTAACTGGGGAGTAGGTCTTATCTTCCAATGAGGTGAGGGATGGTTGAGTCACGACGCAAAGCTACAAAACCGGAGTTGTACGAAAGACTGATTGATCGTCTTGGATTGGCCCTGGAAGCGGCGAAAACCGCAGGCCGGTTGCGTGATGAACGTCCGCTGGAGCTGGAATTGCGTGGTTTGAGCCCCGCTGAGTTTGCTTTGGTCAAGGCGTATCTGGATCGCAGTGAGCGTGAGACACACGGATGCTTGTCCGAGGCAGTAAAGCAACTCGACGCACCACGCTCAGCCAAGATTATCTGGCTCAAGGACAAGGTACCTGGCAGAGACGCGGTAAAGGTCCGGTCTATGCAGTTCAAGTAGGTATCGAGCCATGCTCCAGGGTTTTTTGAAGCATAGTCCTTGCGTATTCATTGTCGCACTGCATCAACCCACTTAGGCTTCGGGCATCTTTATGGAGATGCTCGATGCCTTTTCGTTATTTCGTGAAACAACTTCTCTTGCCGCCGGGCCTTCTGTTGCTGCTGCTGGCGCTTGCCTGGTGGTGGCGCCGCTCCAGACCAAAGTTGGCTGCCGTGTGTTTTGCCTTGGGTTTTGGCGGCTTTTGGCTGATGAGCTTGCCGATTTTCGTGCAATGGAGCGCGGCACTGCTGGAGCGAGAGCCGCCGCTGGCGCTCAGCGAATGGGCAACACTGGCGCAACACGCTGATGCGATTGTGGTGCTGGGCTCGGGGCGCGAGCGCGGTGATTCGGCTTGGGGCGCCGATCAGCCGACCGGGGTGGGCCTGGAGCGTCAACGCTATGCCGCGCGGCTGGCCAAAGCTTCAGGCCTGCCGATCTTGACCAGCGGCGGTTTGCATTACGGTACGCCACCCACCGAGGCCCAATTGATGGCTGACTCCTTGCGCGATGATTTCGGCGTGTCGGTGCGCTGGCAGGAAGGTCGTAGCCGCACGACCTGGGAAAACGCGCAGTTCAGTGCCCAGGTGCTGTTACCCGAAGGGGTCAAGCGCGTGGTGCTGGTGACTCACGCCTGGCACATGCCGCGAGCAGCCTGGAGTTTCCGCAAGGCCGGGTTTGAGGTGGTGCCGGCACCGATGGGCTTTTTGGGAACGGACAACGCCCGACCGCTGGGTGGCTGGTTGCCAGAGTTCAAGTCGATCTGGCAGAGCGGGCAGATGATGAACGAGGCGGTGGGGCAGGTGGGGTATTCGTTGTTTTATCGATAGGTCTATCGATTGACAACCTGTGGCGAGGGAGCAAGCTCCCCTGCCACAAAAGCCCTTTCGCCACAAAAGGCCCGCTCATCACATAGGCAGGTCAGGTTTAAACGGTCTTGGCCATCCGGTTAGCGACCAATGCCCAGGCAAACAGCAACACGCAGGTGATGATCAGCGGCCAGGAGCGCCATTGCAGGTAAGGCGTCAGGTTGTGCATCGGCACCACTTCGCCATACAAAATGCCACGCTCGAACTGCGGAATCTGCTCGGTGATCTGCCCAAACGGGTTGATCAGCCCGGTGACGCCGTTGTTGGTAGCGCGGATCATCCAGCGTCCGGCCTCCAGTGCGCGCATCTGCGCCATCTGCAAGTGTTGCAGCGGGCCGATGGAGGTGCCGAACCAAGTGTCGTTGCTGATCGTCAGCAGCAGGTCGCTTTGGGCGGCCAGGCCGGCGGCGAACTCCGGGTAGACCACTTCGTAGCAGATGTATGGCGCGATCTGATACCCCTTGGCTTGCAGCATCGGCTGATCGGCCGGGCCGCGGGCAAAGTCCGACATTGGCAGGTCAAAGAACGCAATCAGTCCGCGCAACACGTCCTGCAACGGCACGTATTCGCCAAACGGCACAAGTTTTTGCTTGAGGTAGGTGCCATCACCTTCACCGACGACGGTAATGCCGTTGAAATAGCGCTTCTGCTGATGGACCACTTCACGAATCGGCACACCGGTAATCAGGGCCGAATCCCGATTTGCCGCGAACTCACCCATCATGTCCAGGTAGCCCTGGGCGGACTCCTTGAGCACAGGGACTGCGGTCTCCGGCCAGATCAACAGGTCGACGCGCTTGGAACTCATGCTCATGTCACGGTACAGCGCAAGCTGTGCATTGAGCTGGGCCGGGTCCCACTTCATGCTCTGTTCGATATTGCCCTGGATCGCCGCGACACTCAGGGGGGCGCCCGACGGGCTGGTCCAGGCGTGGTGCTTCAAGGCCATGCCGGCGATCCACGGAGCGACCAGCAACAATGCACCGATCACGATGAAGCCTTTACGCCCGGCGCGGATCAGACGCACACCGTTGTAGATCAGGGCCGCGGTCAGGGCCAGGGAGAAGGAAATCAGCCACATCCCGCCGACGGGGGCGAGCCCGGCCAGCGGGCCATCGAGCTGGCTGTAACCGGAATACAGCCAGGGGAAACCGGTCAGGAACCAGCCGCGAAAGGCTTCCTGGCCGACCCAGAGCGCCGCAAACGCCAGGGCATCCGCCAGCGGAGCTTCGTTGCGTCGCAGCCAGCGCGCCCAAAGCCAGGCCGGCAGGGCGAAGAACCAGGCAATCGCCGCCGTGAAAATCAGCATCAGGAAACCGGCCAGCAGCACCGATGCGCCACCGAAGTGGTGAATGCTGTAGTAGATCCAGCTGGTGCCGGCACCAAACAGGCCGAAGCCGAAGCACCAGCCACGGCCCAGGGCCTGGCGTGGAGTCAGCTCGCGCAGGCCGGCATAGAAAAGCCCGACGGCCAGCAATGCCAGTGGCCAGATATCGAATGGCGCCAGCGCCAGGGTGGTGATTGCACCGGCCGCCACGGCCAGCAGGTTACCGGGCCAGCCGGGGCGGGTTGTCCAGCGCATTTCAATCCTTAGGTTTTTACCGGGCGATAGGCGTCAGTCGCAGCAAATGAATCCGCCGACTGTCGGCGTTCAGGATGCGGAAGCGATAGGCGCCGATTTCAGTGATTTCGTTGCGTTTTGGCAAGTGCCCGAACGCGCTCATCACCAGGCCGCCGACGGTGTCGAACTCGTCATCGGAAAATTCGCTGTCGAAGAACTCGTTGAAATTCTCGATCGGCGTCAGGGCTTTGATCAGGAAGTCACCGCTGGGCAGCGGCTTGATGTAGCTGTCTTCTTCGACGTCGTGCTCGTCCTCGATATCGCCGACGATCTGTTCCAGCACGTCTTCGATCGTCACCAGACCCGCCACGCCGCCGTATTCGTCAATGACGATGGCCATGTGGTTATGGTTGGCGCGGAACTCGCGCAGCAACACGTTCAGGCGCTTGGACTCCGGCACGAAGGTGGCCGGGCGCAGCAGATCCTTGATGTTGAAGCTGTCGCCGTTCTCCTTGAGGATCAACGGCAGCAAGTCCTTGGCCAACAACACGCCCATTACGTCATCGTGGCTTTCGCCGATGACCGGGTAACGGGAGTGAGCCGAGTCGACGACGGCCGGGAGGAACTCGCGGGGTGTCTGGGTCGCCTTGATGCTGATCATCTGCGAACGCGGGACCATGATGTCCCGTACTTGCAGGTCTGCAACCTGGATGGCGCCTTCGACGATGGCCAGCGCTTCGCTGTCCAACAGTTTGTTCTGGTGTGCATCGCGCAGAAGCTCCAGCAGCTCCTGGCGGTTTTTCGGCTCGTGGGCAAAAGCCTGGGTGAGCTTACCCAGCCATGACTTCTGCCCGTTGCTCGATCGATCTTCGCTCATAGCGATTACTCTGAATCCTTTGTTGTTTCGGTAGGGAATGCGTCGGTTTCGTCGTCCGCGTACGGATCGGGAAAGCCCAGTTCAGCAAGCAACGTTCGTTCCAGTGCTTCCATTTCTTCGGCTTCCTCGTCATCTATATGGTCGTAACCCAACAGATGCAAGCAGCCATGAATCACCAGATGTGCCCAATGGGCCTTGAGTTCCTTGCCTTGTTCAGCAGCTTCGCGTTCAACCACGGCCACGCAGATCACCAGATCGCCCAGCAGCGGAATGTCGAGAAACTCGTCCGGCACGTCCGCCGGGAACGACAGGACGTTGGTCGCGTAATCCTTTTGCCGCCAGGTGTGGTTCAGCTCGCGGCCTTCGGCTTCGTCGACCAGGCGAATGGTCATTTCCGAATCCGCCGTACGCTGGCGCAGGGCCAGTTCGCACCACTGGCGGAACTCGGCTTCGCTAGGGGCGCTGGCTTCGGTGGCGATTTGCAGGTCAAGCTCAAGCATCGCGGCGGCTTTCCCTGGCGGCTGCATCGTCGGCCGCTTTGGTTTCGAAACGCTCGTAGGCTTCGACAATCCGCTGCACCAGCGGATGTCGCACGACGTCCTTGGGCTGGAAGTGGGTGAAGCTGATGCCCGGCACATCCTTGAGCACTTCAATCACGTGGTGCAGACCGGACTTGGTGCCGCGGGGCAGGTCGACCTGAGTGATGTCGCCGGTGATGACCGCGGTGGAGCCGAATCCGATCCGGGTCAGGAACATTTTCATCTGCTCGACCGTGGTGTTCTGGCTCTCGTCGAGAATGATGAAGCTGTTGTTCAGCGTACGACCACGCATGTAAGCCAGCGGCGCGACTTCAATGACCTGGCGCTCGATCAGCTTGGCCACGTATTCGAAGCC
The DNA here is from genome assembly GCF_004321495.1 of Pseudomonas sp. Sample_10. Taxonomy (NCBI): domain Bacteria; kingdom Pseudomonadati; phylum Pseudomonadota; class Gammaproteobacteria; order Pseudomonadales; family Pseudomonadaceae; genus Pseudomonas; species Pseudomonas sp. Sample_10. Next base: position 3,272 of record NZ_RCOE01000053.1, on the reverse strand, counting down.
GAGCATTTCGTACAGCGCGTCGTAGAGCGGGCGCAGGTACGGGTCGATCTTCTGTGACAGATCGCCGGGCAGGAAACCGAGTTTTTCACCCGCCTCAACCGCCGGACGCACCAGCAGGATGCGGCGAATCTGTTCGCGTTCCAGCGCATCGACTGCGCAGGCAACGGCCAGGTAGGTCTTGCCGGTACCGGCCGGACCAATGCCGAAGTTGATGTCGTTGCCGAGGATTTCCTTCACATAGCGCAGCTGATTCAAGCCGCGGGGGCGAATCATGCCTTTCTTGGTGCGCAGGGCGACGGAGGCTTCGGCGGGCGAGTGGTTGTCCAGCTCTTCGACGGCGGACTCCTGCAGGAACAGGTGAACCATGTCCGGCGACAGCTCGGTACCCTTGGTTTCCCGGTACAGGCGGCGCAGAAGGTTTTCCGCGGAGGTGGTGTGCTTTGGCTCGCCGATCAGCTCGAACTGGTTTCCGCGGTTGCGGATCTCGATGGTCAGGCGCTGTTCGATGAGACGCAAATGCTCGTCGAATTGCCCGCACAGATTGGCGAAGCGGCGAGCCTCAAAAGGCTCGAGGATGAAACGATGTGGTTCGATGGGTGCGTTCAAGGTCGTATTTAGCCGCCCTGGGGCAATAGTGATGAGTTCAAGGATAGCGCCAGAGGCGTGGGTGTGAAAGCTCTTAAATGGATGAGCCCATTCTCAGGATCAACGCAGTCCACTGTGGGAGCTGGCTTGCCAGCGATGAGGCAATCAGCCTCGACTGAGCTGTTGCCTGTTGCACCGCCATCGCTGGCAAGCCAGCTCCCACAGGATCCTCAATGTTTCCAAAAAACCGTTATTGCAGCAGCGAACCCCGCAGCGAGTGCGGCTGCGCCGCATCGATGCGCACATCGGCGAACTGGCCGATCAGGGTCGGATTGTCGCAGCGGAAGTTGACGATACGGTTATTCTCGGTCCGGCCCTGCAGTTCGCCAGGGTCTTTTTTCGAATAATCGGTTACCAGAATGCGCTGGATCGAGCCGACCATTTGTCGGCTGATTTCGAAACCCTGCTGGTTCAGTCGATGTTGCAGGGCGTTCAGGCGTTCTTTCTTCAGCTCTTCCGGCGTGTCGTCGGCCAGATCGGCGGCGGGTGTGCCCGGGCGCTGGCTGTAGACAAACGAGTAGGAAAAGTCGAAACCCACGTCCTGAATCAGCTTCATGGTTTGTTCGAAATCTTTCTCGGTTTCACCGGGGAAGCCAACGATAAAGTCCGAACTGATGCAGATGCCCGGCACGGCGGCGCGCAGCTTGCGCAGTTTGGACTTGTATTCCAGCGCGGTGTGGTTGCGCTTCATCGCAGCAAGGATACGGTCCGAACCCGATTGCACCGGCAAGTGCAGGTGTTTGACCAGTTCCGGCACGTCGGCGTGGGCCTGGATCAGGCTGTCGGAGAACTCCAGCGGATGCGAGGTGGTGTAGCGGATGCGGTCGATGCCATCCACCGCGGCGACCACGCGGATCAGCTCCGCCAGATCGGCCAGGCGACCATCATGGGTCGCACCGCGATAACCATTGACGTTCTGCCCCAGCAACGTCACTTCGCGCACGCCGTTTTCGGCCAGGTGAATGATCTCGGCGATCACGTCATCGAACGGCCGGCTGACTTCTTCACCGCGGGTGTAGGGCACCACGCAGAACGTGCAGTACTTGCTGCAGCCTTCCATCACCGACACGTAGGCGCTTGGCCCATCGATGCGCGGCTCGGGCAGGTGGTCGAATTTTTCGATTTCCGGAAACGAGACGTCGACTTGCGGCAGTTTGCTGCTGCGCGCGGCGTCGATCATTTCCGGCAGGCGGTGCAGGGTTTGCGGGCCGAACACCACGTCGACGTACGGTGCGCGATCGCGAATCGCCGCGCCTTCCTGGCTGGCCACGCAACCGCCGACGGCGATCACCATGTCCGGGTTGGCCAGTTTCAGTTCGCGCCAACGGCCGAGCTGCGAATAAACGCGGTCCTGGGCACGCTCGCGGATCGAGCAGGTGTTGAGCAGGATCACGTCCGCGTCTTCAGCGCGAGCGGTGACTTCCAGGGCCTGGTGTTCGCCCAGCAGATCGACCATGCGCGAGCTGTCGTACTCGTTCATCTGGCAACCGTGGGTTTCGATGTAAAGCTTCTTGGCCATGGAATAGAGTCATCACGTGATTCAAAGAACCGCGCATTATAGGGAACATGTACCCAGGTTCCTACCGCTACGCGTCCGATGGCTATGCTATAGTTTGCGCCCTCATTTTTATCCCCCGATGTGTTGCTCGCCCACCATGACCAAACGTGAAGCTCCAATCTACAAGGTGATTTTCCTCAACCAGGGCCAGGTGTTCGAAATGTACGCCAAGCAGATCTATCAAAGTGATCTGTGGGGTTTTCTGGAAGTGGAAGAATTCGTCTTTGGCGAGCGCACGCAAGTGGTCGTCGATCCGAGCGAAGAAAAGCTCAAGGCTCAGTTCGAAGGTGTGGTGCGCAGCTTTGTGCCGATGCATTCGATCGTGCGTATCGATGAGGTCGAGCGCCTGGGCACGCCGAAAATCAGCGAAGCCCGCGGCGCGGTCGGCAATGTCATGCCGTTTCCGATGCCGATGCCTGAGAAGTAGGCAGCAGCAAGCTCCCTGGCCACAACGAGCTACCTTGCAGTCAGCAGTGCTCAGGGCAGTGGCGCGAACGGTGTACGCCCGTCGGCGCTCTGCAATTCCATCAAGTATTTACGGAATATTTGCCCAAGCACCTGGGTCGCGACTTCCAATTCTTCGCGGGGCATTTTTTCGGTGACTTCGTCAGCGGTGTCCAGTGCCTCTTCAGCGCCGTTGACCGCCGCCATTTTCAGCAGGATGTAGGCCTGGACGTTGTTGGCCGGTACGCCTTCGCCATGGAAGAACATGCTGCCAAGTTTGAATTGCGCCTGAGCGTGGCCTTGCAATGAGGCCTTTTCGAAATAGCTCAGGGCTTGGTTGAGGTCGCGCGGCGCGGTTTTGCCTTCGTAATAGAATTCACCCAACTCGTATTGCGCTTGCGCATCCCCTTCATCCGACGCCTTTTGGCAGGCAGCGAGTGCCTGTGCCAGGTCTTGCGGCTGGGTATTGAGGGTGCAGCGACCCATCGCTGGGATTAACAACGAGTTACCGCCTGCTTGTGCGAGCGCGAGCAGGGGCTGAAGGAGCAACAGGCAGCCCAGTGAAAGGGCGCGGCCGGTGCGGTTCATGGGAATCGACTTACCTCTGAAGGGCGCGCGGACCCAT
>NZ_RCOE01000111.1:0-10573 GCF_004321495.1 Pseudomonas sp. Sample_10 | reverse complement strand
TGGCGACGAAGGACTGAACCTGATCGCGCAGCATGTCGATGGTTTCACCGAGGGCGAAGTTCAGGGATGGGTAGCTCATGGGTCACCTTTTGGCTTTTTTGTCGGTTGATGAGACTGTCATTTGGTTCTCACCTTTACGTTAACGTAAGCCTGTGACGAAAGGCTGTCAATCACCCTTTACGTTAACGTCAACTTGAGCGAGAGTAGAGGCAGTTCTGAAAAGACCGGCGTCGCTTTTCCGTGGCGAGGGAGCTTGCTCCCGCTCGGGCGCCAAGCGGTCGCAAATCGGCAGGCAAGGTGTGCCAGAAAGCACCGGGTTGCAGATTTCACGACTGTTGCGCAGCCGAACGGGAGCAAGCTCCTTCGCCGCATGAGCCTCGCTCCTACAATAAAGACAATAGGGGTCGTCATGGATCAACCCAATGTAAGCCCGCAACGCAGTTACACTCGTGGTTCCCAGGACAAAGCCTTGCTGGCGATGACCATCGGCCAGGCGTTCGATAATACGGTCGCGCAGTACCCGGCCGGGGAGGCGCTGGTCGTGCGCCATCAACAGTTGCGCTACACCTGGCGACAACTGGCGGACGCCGCGGACCTGCACGCCAGGGCATTGCTGGCATTGGGGCTGAAGGCCGGTGACCGCCTCGGCATCTGGGCGCCGAACTGTGCACAATGGTGCATCACGCAGATCGCCACGGCGAAAATCGGCGTGATCCTGGTCAACATCAATCCTGCCTATCGCAGTTCCGAACTCGAATACGTATTAAAGCAATCAGGCTGCCAATGGCTGGTGTGTGCCGGCGCGTTCAAGACCTCCGACTACCATGCGATGTTGCAAGGTCTGGTGCCGGAACTGGCTGAACAATCCATCGGTAAGCTCAGCTGTGAAAAACTGCCGGAGCTGCGCGGCGTGATCAGTCTGGATGCTCAGCCGCCCAGCGGTTTCCTGCCGTGGTCGCAACTGGCTGATCTGGCGGGCAGTGTGTCGGCCGAGCAACTGCGCGAGCGCCAGGACAGCCTGCATTTCGATCAGGCGGTCAACATCCAGTACACCTCTGGCACGACGGGTTTTCCCAAGGGTGCGACTCTCAGTCACTACAACATTCTCAACAACGGTTACATGGTCGGCGAGAGCCTGGGCCTGAGCGCCGCGGATCGCCTGGTGATCCCGGTGCCGTTGTATCACTGCTTCGGCATGGTCATGGGCAATCTCGGCTGCATCACCCATGGCAGCACGATGATCTACCCCAACGATGCGTTTGATCCACTGTTGACGCTGCGCACCGTCGCCGAAGAAAACGCCACGGCGCTGTACGGCGTGCCGACCATGTTCATCGCCATGCTCGATCAGCCGCAGCGTGCCGAGTTCGACCTGTCGAGCCTGCGCACCGGGATCATGGCCGGGGCGACGTGCCCGATCGAAGTCATGCGCCGGGTCATCAGTGACATGCACATGAACGAAGTGCAGATTGCCTACGGCATGACGGAAACCAGCCCGGTGTCGTTGCAGACCGGCCCTGCAGATGACCTGGAACTGCGCGTCACTACCGTCGGCCGCACTCAACCGCAGCTGGAAAGCAAGATTATCGACGAAGCAGGCAACCTGGTTCCGCGCGGCACCATTGGCGAGTTGTGCACCCGTGGCTACAGCGTGATGCTGGGCTATTGGAACAATCCGCAAGGCACCGCTGAAGCCATCGATCAGGCGGGCTGGATGCACACCGGCGATCTGGCGAGCATGAATGACGAAGGTTACGTGTGCATCGCCGGACGTAACAAGGACATGATAATCCGCGGCGGCGAGAACATTTATCCGCGAGAGCTGGAGGAATTTTTCTTCACTCATCCGGCTATCGCCGACGTGCAGGTCATCGGCATCCCTTGTTCCCGTTATGGCGAGGAGATAGTCGCCTGGGTCAAATTCCACCCCGGGCACAGCGCTACCGAAGAAGAGCTGAAAGACTGGTGCAAGACGCGCATCGCGCATTTCAAGACCCCGCGGTATTTCAAGTTTGTCGACGAATTCCCAATGACCGTGACCGGCAAAGTCCAGAAATTCCGCATGCGCGAAATCAGCATTGAGGAATTGGCCATTCCTTGAAAACGGGCGCATCAAAATATTGCTGGAAACGTCATCGGTGCCGTTTGCCGATGACGTTTCGGGTTTCAAGTCCGTGGTTTTCGAGAGGGTGGTAACTATATATATTTCACATTCGATTAATGGTTTTTGTTCAAGGTTGTTTCTTCGGGTGCTTGCAGTTTTTTAGTCTTTTTTAGCGCCGTGAAGGCGCGTAATTTTTCTGCCTGGGTATTTTATTCAAGGCGGAAATACGATGACACAAACATTGGCTGACGTGGGCAATTGGCAAGAAAAGCCCGAAGTAATTGGCGACAAGAGCATTCATATAGACTTTATAGAAAACAGTCTGCCGGAGTGGTTGGTGCGCAGCCCTCTGCACAGAATCGGCGCTCTGAAACACGCCCGATTGGAGATTCCGCAATGGTACAAGTCTGCATCTACTGACCAGCATCAGGCAGTGGCCAGCGCTCTGAAAGAAAGCTGGGATTCACAAAACGCTATCGATGAAATCGTCACCAGCCAAGAGAATGTCTATGCATTCGGTAAACGATTACTCCAAGCCAGGTTGAAATCCAGATACGGTATTGAAGAAGACGTCGAACAGACGTTTGTACGTCTTTATTGGCGCAAAGGACACATCGTCCACGGCTTCAAGATTCGTACAGTTTCCTTGTTGGATGCGGCACTGCATAACTTCGCAAGTTCCGAAGTTTTTCACTCTGATTCGATGTTCATCACTTCTCCCGACGCCCGTGGTCATTTTGATGTAAAGGGCGCGACGCTTGGGGCGATGGGGATTGCGCAGTTTGTGGAACTTTGCCGAAATCTGGATATTGGCGCCAGGCACAGTCGATATCTCAGAAGTTTGTTGCTTCCTCTGGATGGCTTGGGTGAGCGAATACTTCAACGGAAAATCATCAAAAGTCAAAAAGCCGCAATGAGCACTGCGGCGCACCTCGCGTTGATGAAACGGGACATTGATGAGAGTGCCCACGCGGTGGTCATGGGCATCATCAACGAACAGCGCAATGTGTATTGGGCTGGCAAGAGAATAAGCACTTACAACCTGGAAATGCTCGGCGTAGTGCTGAGCCAGATTGTCGTCATTAGCGCCACAGATCGTTCCTCAAACCATCTTGATCCTGTCATTGCCTACGTTCCCCATGATCCCGAACATCCACTGAAAATGTACCCATCGGGAGCAGACTTTACCGGCGAGTTGATTCGCCAGTTTCGCGACAAACCTGCACCTGGACGGCAAGGCACTGCGCTCAGCGTGACCTCCGCCATACAGCAACCTGCCCGGGCTGAAAGTTATCAACATTTCTTCACTCAATTTGTTCCGCACAAGCAGCGAGGGCATTTTCTCGCACTGCTCAATTATCGCCTGCGCGGGATTAAATGGCATGAAGTGCAACCGGGTGAGGGGCAGCCTGCCTGGCGCGAAGAGGACATCGCTCAGCCTAATCTGGAATATAAATTTCACCCGTTCGAGGCCGACACCGAAAATCGCTTTGATGGCAATGTCTGGCCATACCTCTATCGGATGTCGATCAACCGGGTTCTCAACGACGCCCGCGAAATTGCGATATCCACGGCCTACGCTGACCGGATGGCACGCTGGGACTGGTGGGACAACCTGGAAAAGTTAGCTTCCCAGGCGCTCAATGTGGCGCTGCTGGTGGTAACGCCGTTTGTGCCGTTTCTAGGCGAGTTGATGATGGTGTATACCGCCTATCAACTGACCAGCGACATCATCGAAGGCGTCATGGACCTGGCGCTGGGACTGGGCACCGAGGCCGCCGAACATTTGGTCGGGGTGGTGGAAAGTGTCGTTCAACTGGGGATGTTTGCCGCGGGAGCAGAGATCGGGAAGTTGATCCTCCCCAAGCTTTCGCCTGTCATCGAACAGGCCATTGTTGTCGAGTCGCCGAAAGGTAAAAAGTTGTGGTATCCAGATCTGGATCCCTATACCCAGCGCAACCTGGCGCTGCCGGAAAATTCCACACCGGACGAATTGGGGATGCATCGTCACCAAAACAAGAAAATCCTGCCCCTCGATGGCAAGCATTTTGAACTCAAGGATGAGCCCCAGACAGGACACTACCGATTGCAGCACCCTGATCGAGCCGAGGCTTATCAACCGGTCGTCAGGCATAACGCAAACGGTGCACTGGTCATCGAGGGCGAAAAGCCCAGGTCCTGGGATGAGCAAACCCTGATGCGGCGACTCGGGCCAACGGTTGCGCCATTCAGCGACAGCGAGCTAGCGGACATTCGTGCCATCAGCGGCACCGATGAAGGAGAATTGCGCAGGATCTACACCCGGAATGAGCCCGCGCCGCCTCTGCTGGAAGACACCATCAAACGCTACAAGGTGCTGGAAGACATCGATCTGACCAAAGATCGGATTCGCGCGGGGCAACCCATGGATCCTTCGTCTAACTGGTTTGCACAGTTGGTGACCGATTTTGACGGATGGCCGAGTGACAGAGCGTTGGAGGTCTTTCAACAATCCGACCTGAACGGACCCTCGCACAAATACGGAAAAGCCGATGCCAATGCGGACAATACCCTCAGGATCAGCCTGGCCGATGTCATGAATGGACAGTTGCCGGAACGCGTGGTGAATTTTCTCCAAGAGGGCGAACTGAGGGCGCTGCTGGGAGGGGAGTTCTCCCGGGACCAACAGGTGCAACAACTGCGCAATCAACTGGCTGATCACGTTGAGGGGAGGCGAGGCAGTGTGTTCAATAATATCTATCGTTTTCGCGAGCGACCTGGCAATACGAATTCCCGGCTTGTGCAACGTGAGTTTCCGAACCTTCCGCGCAGCGTCGTCGAGCAAGTGCTGGCGCGTGCCGACGCGACCGAGCAAGCGGTGATGACCAACGAAGGCCGGATGCCGTTGCGGCTGAAGAACCTCGCTCGCGAACTCGAATTTGAAGCCCGTGCCGTCCGTGCTTACGAAGGCTTTTATCAGGATGCGTTGTTCACGCCAGAAACCGAAAAGCTGAACCTCAGGGCGCTCGCCGTCTACAGCGATGCATTGGCTGATTTGCGAATCGAAATTCACTCCGGCACCTGGGATGGACCTTTGCGCAACAGCGTGGGGGCTGAAAAGGCTTCCACACTCAAGCATTTGGTGCGCGACGAGAACGGCCTTTACGAAGTCTGTGATGCGCAAGGTCGCAAGCTGCGGGACGCCACTGATTTTTTTGAGGCGATTTTATATGCGCTGCCGGCACAAGAAAGGGCTCAGTTGGGCTTGCGTCCGGGCCAGGGGCCGCGGCTCAAACAATGGCTGATGGAAAAGTTGCTGCCGCCCACTGAGCGTCGAATCGCTCTGGCTGAACCCCCTGTGCGCATCACGCCAGACCTGGAGGACGCCAGCTTACTCAAGGGACCGGTCTACAGCAAAATCAGTAAATGGCATCAGGACCGGGTCAGGGAGCAACGACTGCGGGCGCTGTATCCGGGTCATAGCCCTGAGGAATTGAACGCCGTCGTGCAGGCCTTGAGCACCGATACGTCAATCACCCTGGAAATGCTCGAACAGGAGAAGCTGCAGTTGGCAAGCCAATTGAACGGGTGGGAAAGATCATTCCGGGACAGCGGTTTCTGGCCTGAAACGCGTCGCCGGTTTTGCACCGAACTGCTCAAGGCCTGGGAGTCGCCGTCCAGAGTGTTCAGGGACGAAACCGGTGATCGGCGATTCGGTGTCAGGCTGCAGGTGCCGAATGTTGAGATGGATTTACTGTTGCTGGAGTTTCCGCAGTTGACGGCTAACTTCCGTAAGGTGACCAGCCTGAATCTGTCGGGTCGCAATTTCAATCAGGCTCACAACGCTTTTCTGGAGTTGTTTCCCAAACTCGAGGCGCTCGGTTTGGCGGGCAATGAACTCGAAAGGGTGCCCGATGCCGTCGCAAAACTGCGTAACCTGCAACATCTGGATCTTTCCTCAAACCAAATTGCACTGTCTGCGCAAGACGTGGCTCAGCTCAGGGAATTGCGGCGATTACGGGAGTTGCGCCTCAACGGCAACCCGCAGTTGACGGCTGTGCCGGACATCAGCCAGATGCCGGATCTGCGAGAACTCGACCTCAGTGGCACCGGTGTACAAGACTGGCCGGTCGGTCTCTTTGCCAGTCCCCGTGATCAGTCATTCCGGTTGGAATTGAACAACACCGCGATCAAACACATACCCGAAGTTGCACCGGGCTCCGCCAAAGCAGAAACCATTGCTCGCACCAGGCTCGATCGTAAAAAGCTCGAGTTCGATGATCAGGCGCGTTTTGCAGACTACAGGGAATCAGTCGGGCTGGACCCTGAACGCACTTACGAGCCCAAGGGGGACAGCAGTTTCTGGCTGGAGGAGGTCGACGTCGCCGAACAGCCAGAACTCCAGGAACTCTGGGATAGCGTTGAACGTGAGCATGGCTCCCAAGGTTTTTTCGAGGTGAAGCAGCTGGAGGAATCCGAGCATTTCGAGACGATCGAAGACCAAGAGGCTTATGAGGACAATCGGGACGACCTTACTCGTCGGGTCTGGCGCATGCTCGAAGCCGTTTCCTATGATGATGTGTTACGCGATCGATTGTTCAAGAACGCGAGCTTTCCAGGGCTGTGTGCGGATGGGGGCGCGGGAATCTTCAATGATATGGGGATCGAGGTGCTGGCGTCGGAGCACAATCGATACTTCCTGCCCGAGCAACGGGAGCTCAAGCAGGCGGTGTTGGCCAAAGGCGCAGCGCGTCGTAAACATCTCGACGAAGTCATCAAGGGCGATATTGCCCACCGCATCAAGCCGGTTGCAGAAGGCGGGTTGGGGCAGCACTTCAGAGGGCAGATGGTCGATGGCGTGCCTGAAAGACGAGGTTTGCTTGAGGTAGAAATCTATCTCGCCTATCACACCCGGCTCGCAGACGCTCTGGATTTGCCCTGGTTATCCGAGCACATGACATACCGCCGACAGGCGTTGGTCACCCAAGCCCAGATTGCTGCTGCCCAAGAGACGGTGCTGGCCATGGGGGAGGGTGACGGCCTGGTCAACAAGATGTTGCTTGAACCCTACTGGGAAAACTGTTTGAAGGAACAGTACAGCACTCAATTACAGGCTTACAGTGAACGTTATGACCAACAGTACGAATCGCTTGATGATTTGCTGTCGGCTCATGACGATTGGATAAACGCACAGCATCAGGCGCCTGAAAGCAACGCGCAACTCAAGAGCCGTCTGGAGACGCTGGCCCTGGAGCTGAGTGATCTTGGTGTTACCCAAGCCGAGATATTGAGCACTGAGCCCATCTCGCAAACGCGCTCCAGCGAACTTCTCAACAAGCTGGGTTATCAACGCGACGAACTGCTGCGCCAGTTGACACGCGACGCATTAACGCGCGCCAAAGGGGTCAGGAATCGCGACTAGGCAATAAAGATTCAAGTGATGGATTGTTCGAAGTGAGCCCGGGCGTGTTTTGCCGGTGCTTCAGACAAGGTTGCATTGTGCTGAAAAGCACAAAGGGGAGCCGAAGCTCCCCTTTAATTTTCGTTGCGCGTGCTCTTTTTTTATTATTGAGGGGCGGTCTGTTTTTGTTTTTGGCAACCGTTGCCCTTTACCGCTGTTTTTGGCGATCCCCATCCGGGATCAAGAGCAAACGTATTTTTTTGAGCGCTGATCTACTTTCTCGCCAAGCGATCCAACCAGTTCGGGAGCTACCTGAAGGTAGTTTTATTTTTCTCTGCCCGGTTGCGGGTTACTCCGAAAAGCACCCTGAAAAGCACATCTTCTCCAAAAAAATCTGTTAGCTGCGTCTCTGCCGTGTTGTTTTTGTTATGTCAGAGTCGTTACGTCTTGTTTTTATTAGGGTTGCCGCAATTTTTTTATTCTTGTTGTGCGATAGAGATAGCAGGAGCCGTGCCAATTTTTGAAAACCCTTTAAAATCAATAGTTTGAGTTTTATGTAAGATTTTTCGCTTCAGGCTGATCCCTACATTTTGTTTCCGTGTTACTCGAATGTGCCCACGCTTCAGCTGTTGCGGTAACACCCGGACACATTCCCCCCACTCATTGTGCGCTGCGAGCTTTGGCCACTCGCGAACCTGTAGGGCGCCCAAGCACAGAGCAAATCTGCTGGCCGGCCAGGATCAACGCGTCCAGGTCAATTCCGGTTTCGATACCCAAGCCATTGAGCAGGTACACCACATCCTCGGTAGCGACGTTACCGCTGGCGCCCTTGGCATACGGGCAGCCACCGAGACCGGCGATGGAGCTGTCGAACACAGAGATGCCTTCCAGCAGGCTGGCGTATATGTTGGCCATGGCCTGGCCGTAAGTGTCGTGGAAATGCCCGGCCAGTCTGTCCCTTGGCACATCGGCCGACACCACTTCGAACATTCGGCGAGTCGCGCCAGCGGTGCCGGTGCCGATGGTGTCGCCCAGCGATACTTCATAGCAGCCCATGGCGTAGAGCTCGCGGGCTACCAAAGCGACCTGCTCCGGCGCCACATGGCCTTCATAGGGGCAGCCCAGCACGCAGGACACGTATCCGCGCACGGTCACGCCGTGTTGCCTGGCCGCCTCCATGATCGGCACGAAACGCTCCAGGCTTTCGCTGATCGAGCAATTGATGTTGCGTTGGGAAAACGCTTCGGAGGCTGCCGCGAACACCGCGACTTCCTTCACTCCGCTGGCCATGGCGTCTTCAAAACCGCGCAGGTTGGGCGCGAGGGCGCCGTAGGTAACGCCCGGCTTGCGCTGGATCCGGGCGAAAACCTCAGCGGAACCGGCCATCTGTGGCACCCACTTGGGCGAAACGAAACTGCCGACTTCTATATAGCCCAGGCCTGCAGCCGTGAGGGCGTCGACCAGTTGCACCTTGTCGGCGACGCTGATGGGTTGGGCTTCGTTTTGCAGACCGTCGCGGGGGCCGACTTCGACCAGGCGTACGTTGGAGGGAAGGGACATGGGGATTCGACCTGTTGTATTTGTTTTGAGGCTACAACGATCCTGTGGGAGCGGGCTTGCCCGCGATGACGGAGGATCAGTCAGCATCAATGTTTAATGTCATGCCCTTATCGCGGGCAAGCCCGCTCCCACAGGGAATTGTGGCGGGTTATTGAATCGATTCCTGGCTTTTGAGGGTTTGCTCCAACGCCTGCACGCAGCGTTCTTCGGCGGTATCAAGCTCCAGCTTCATCTGTTCGATGTCCAGTAACTGCTGCTCCAGCTGTTCCCGACGCTCGCTGATTTTCGCCAGCATGCTGTGCAATTGCTTGGTGTTACCGCTGGACGGGTCGTAGAGCTCGATCAGTTCGCGGCATTCGGCCAGCGAGAAGCCGATACGCTTGCCCCGCAGGATCAGTTTCAGGCTGACCTTGTCACGGGGCGAATAAATGCGTTCCTGGCCACGGCGCTCGGGACTGAGCAGGCCTTGCTCTTCATAAAAGCGAATGGCGCGGGTGGTGATATCGAGCTCACGGGCGAGATCGGAAATGCTGTAGGTCTGGCTGCTCATGGAGGCGCTCGCAAAAGGTCATGGCGCTAAGCTAATGGCAGGTTGACGTTTACGTCAAGGGGCAGGTTTTTTCACTGTCCTTGCTGGCCCCATCGCGAGCAGGCTCGCTCCTACAGGGGGATCTGTGTTGAGCACGAGAATTGTGTTCAATGAAAATCGAATGTAGGAGCGAGCCTGCTCGCGATGAGGCACCTCGGAATCAAGCCCTACACTTTTTCAAGCTTTTTCTCCTGCGCCGTCACCTGCTGGCACAACTCGATCATCTGCTCGCGCATCCAGCGGTTGGCCGGGTCCTGGTCGGTGCTTTCGTGCCAATAGAGGTGGGTTTCCACTGGCGGTACACCGTTGACCGGCAAGTTGAAGGCCTGCAGATCGTTACGTCGGGCGAAGCGTTCCGGCACCGTCATGACCATGTCGGTCTGCTGCATCACCTGTGATGCCATCAGGTAATGTTGCGAGCGCAGGGCGATTTTGCGCTGGATGCCCATTTTGCCGAGGGCCAGGTCGACATAGCCCAGGCCGCTGCGACGGCTGGAGATATGGATATGGGTCAGGCCCAGATACTCATCGAGCGTCAGTTTTTCCTTGCCAGCCAGTGGGTGGCCCTTGCGCATGGCGCAGACGTAGTGATCTTCCATCAACTTGACGTGGCGTACCTGGGGGTCGGTGTTCAGTGGGGCGTCCACCGCGAAATCAAGACGACCGGCCGCCAGTTCCTTGGTGGTTTCCCGGCGTTTGGACAGGAAGCTTTCGATGATCACCGTTGGTGCCAGGCGACGCAGGCGCTGGAACAGCGGTGGCAGGATCACCGCTTCGGTGAGGTCGGTCATGCTGATGCGGTAGGTCTTGTTCGCCTGTTGCGGGTTGAAAATGCGGCTTTCCTGTACGGAGATGCGCAGCAGCGACAGGGCGTTGCGCACCGGCCCGATGATGTTCTGCGCCATCGGCGTGGGCACCATGCCTTGGGCGGTGCGCACGA